>CAZGWO010000011.1:0-11271 GCA_964528835.1 uncultured Pseudobdellovibrionaceae bacterium | reverse complement strand
TGGCGCAGATTCACTGGATGCAACCAACGGCGGTACGCGATGCACAGATGGCATTTGCCAGTGGTGTGGATGTTGTGCGTCGTCTTTGTGTGCAGTGGTTGCGCCAAGGATGTGATCATAATTTGATACCGTGGTAAAATGATAGGATGGTTAATTTGCTAATGGCAGATATATGGAGATTACATTTTACGGGGCGGCGCAGGAGGTTGGTAAGAGTTGCATTCAGTTGCGTAGTGGATCACAACGTTATTTGTTGGATGCTGGCGTGAAGTTTATTCAGGGTAGTGTATTGTATCCGGAGGTTCTTGATGGTATTCGTGGTGTGGATGCTGTTTTTCTCTCACATGCACATATGGATCACAGTGGTGCGTTGCCGTTTTTGGAGCACGGGAAGCTGGATTGTCCGATCTATACAACCGCAATGACGTGGGATATTGCACATTTATTATTGGAGGATGCGTATCATATCGCGCAGTTGGAGAAAATTCATCCGGTGTATAAGCGTCGTGATATTCGGCGCGCATCGCGTGATGCACATCAAGTACGTTATGATCAGTGGTACCACACGCCGGATCACGCTGTGCGGTTTCGCTATATCAATGCCGGGCACATTCCCGGGAGTGCAAGTATTCTCCTTGAGGTCGATGGGAAGCGTATATTCTATACCGGTGATATTAATACGCAAGACACGCTTTTAATGAAGCCGGCAACGCCAGAAACGGAACTTGCTGCATTGGGTGTCAGTGCGCAGAATCCGTTAGATGTGATGATCGTGGAGACGACGTACGGCAATCGGGAGCATCCTGATCGTGCGCAGACACGTGCGCGATTTGTTGCGGCTGTTGAGGCGGGACTCGCACGTGGTGGTACGGTTCTAATTCCGGCATTTGGTGTCGGGCGTGCGCAAGAGGTACTGTTGATGTTAGCGGATTTGCCGGCACATGTGCCGATTTATTTGGATGGCATGGCACGGAAAATTGCCAAGCTTATTCTCGCAACGCAGGATCCGTATGTGCGTGCGACGGATGCATTGGCACGTGTAATGCGACGCGTGATAGCGGTCAACCGCCATATGCGTGAGGTGATTGCGACTGAACCAGGCGCGGTTATTGTTTCTACGTCCGGGATGATTCAGGGTGGACCGTCGGTGTATTATACAGAGCGCCTCCACAGTCGTGCTGATGCAACAATTATTCTTACCGGTTACCAGGTAGAGGGGACACGTGGGCGGTCACTGTGGGAGGATCATCTTTTCTATCGTCATGGTACAGCATTGCCGGTGCAGTGTGCGGTGGAGAAATTTGATTTTAGCGCACATTATGGTATGGGTGCAATTCATGCGCTGATCGAGAGTGTGCCGCATCGACACCTTGTGCTACAGCATGGTGATCATGGCGCACTGGATGCGGTAGCACGCTATGCGCGCAGCCTCAATCGCGTGCAGGTGCATGTGCCGGCGCTGGAGCAGGTGATGACGTTCTGAGGTGTGAGTGCTATACTGGAAGTGTAAGATACTAATGATGAAATCTATGAAAGGTTATGTAGCGAATATTGAGAGAGAAACACTGGAGAATACAGATTATCGTCGTGTGCTTTATACAGCAAAAGATCTGCAATTGGTACTTATGTGCTTGCAGCCGGGGGAGGAAATTGGTATGGAAATACACCATCTTGCGCAGTTTATCCGCCTGGAACAGGGCAGTGGCGTGGCAATTTTAGATGGCACAGAACATCAGATCAGTGATGATTACGCTGTTGTTATCCCGGCCGGTATGGAGCACAATATCATTAATACCGGAACAGAGGCAATGAAATTGTATTCTATCTACGCGCCACCGGAACATAAGGATGGTACGGTTCATCCGACAAAGGCAGATGAACGCGAAGAGCATTTTGATGGCGTGACCAGTGAGTAGAAGCGTTTTACGGACACTGTTGCGACGCCGTATGTGGCGCTTGATTGTGCCAACTATTATTGTGGTGGTCGGTTTTTTGGTACATCGCGATATCGTACCGTCGTATACAACCACGGCATCACAGCCAGCAATACAGGAGGAGGTGGCACAGGTGGCACGTGTGGTTGACGGGGATACGATCGTGTTGGAGGATGGCCGTCGTGTGCGATACATTGGCATTGATACGCCGGAGATACACGTTGATACGCGTAAAAAACCGGATTGCTACGCGCATAAAGCGACAGCACGTAATCGTGAACTTGTAGAGGGGAAGACGGTACATTTGATACGTGATGTTGAGGATACGGATCGGTATGGGCGTGCACTACGGTATGTGTTTGTTGGAGATGTTTTTATAAATGATGCGCTTGTGCGCGAAGGGTACGCGTTAGCACGCCACTATCGACCGAATACGGCATACCAGGGTGTATTGGACGCTGCAGAAGTAGTGGCGCGCAATAATAGTGTCGGTCTTTGGAAATATTGTGTACATAAGAAAAGTATGGTGCAACGGTAACGTATTGTGATTGGTGTATTGTGTTATGATGAGAGAAAGCTCAGTAGTACACGATACATAAATATATAAACATGACGCTTCTTGAGAAACTATTACAATGGCAAGTACAACAGGCTCGTAAGGAAGGTGTGGAAGGATATCGTGTTTTGCCACATAAGACACTTGTTGCGTTGGCATCAGTGCGACCACGTAATAATAGGGAACTCTTGGCAATTAAGGGGATTGGCGCGATTAAGGCGCGTCGTTATGGCGCGGTTATTTTGGCGATTATTCATGGTACAAGGGATGTATCGGATAGGGCGTGTGAACATCATGTTCTTACCGATGCTATCTCAGTGTCGGCAGTAAAGAGTGATGCACACTATGATCGTGGTACCGGTGAAATTGTTAATCAAAAAAACGACAATGTTTTCGCGGTTAGTGACTTTTTGCGAGCACTCAACGTTTTGATGACATCACACTTTCGTGGTGTGCGTGTACGTGGTGAAGTCGTAGATTTTCGACGCAATGTCAGTGGGCATACATATTTTCAAATTAAAGATAACGATAGCGTAATGCGTGTGACGGTTTTTCGTAGCGCGTATGAACTTTCCGGCGTAGATATTAAAGATGGCGTGGAAATTATTGTAACGGGACATCCACAGCATCATGCGCAGTATGGATTTAGTTTTATTGGAGAAACAATAGAGTTTGCCGGCGCTGGCGCGCTTAAAAGAGCATATGATGTACTTAAGAAAAAGATTACGGCGGAAGGATTATGTGATTCTGCGCGCAAGCGTTCGGTGCCGGATTTTATACAACGCATCGGGTTGGTTACGTCGCGCAGTGGCGCAGCGATTGGTGATTTTATGACCAATCTCGCTCCGTATGGATTGCGAGTGTCATTTGTTCATAGTGCGGTAGAGGGTGCACATGCCGCACATGATATTATAAATGCATTGATGCAGATGCGTACATTGGCAGAACGTGGACACATTGACGTATTGGTATTGACGCGTGGTGGCGGATCATTGGAGAGTTTGCAGGCGTTCAATAATGAGGCGGTTGTACGCATGATTGTGGATTTTCCTGTACCTGTTGTTGCAGGCATTGGCCATGAGCGTGATGAGACGTTGGCGACGCTTGTGGCAGATGTTGGTGTTTCTACGCCAACGGCAGCTGCAAAAGCCGTGACGGCATCATGGTTAAATGCTGTAGATTTGTTATGGCGGAAAGAACAGCAGCTAGTGGATGGATATAATCACATGCTTATACGTGCCAATCAAGACATTGAACGCGTAACCGTTTTGCTAATAGAGCATTTTGATAGTGTGTTGCAACGTTTTGTGCAAGTGCGACAAAATGTGGCGCAACAGATTGGCGTTTGCGCACAAGTGATTGCGCAACGACGCATGCAGATTATACGTAGTGCGCAACGCATGCTGATGGAAGCGCAACGACAAATAGAGCGTGCTCAGCAACATATTAATCGTACAGAGGCATTTTTGGTGGCGCATGACCCGCGACGTTTACTTGCGCGTGGCTATGCCATTGTGCGTGGTCACAGTGGTATTGTGCGTAGTGTTAATACTGTTGTGCCGGGTGATCGGTTGAGCGTGCGCTTGAGTGATGGTATACTGGAAACAACGGTAGTATCATCAGAACAAAAGAAATAGTATTATTTGTATCGCTATGACGGAAAAGACAAATCTAACAAAAATGCTTAGTGAGTTAGACGCGATTGCGACGTGGTTTGAGACGCAGGGTGATGTTGATATTGAGGAAGGTCTTGTGAAAATTAAGGAAGGTGCCGATCTCATTAAGAAGAGTAAAAAACGCCTTGCCGAGGTGGAGAACACCTTTGAAGAAATTAAGAAGCAGATCAATGAAGATTAGTATACAAAAATCCACGGTATTATTTTTAATGTTTTCTATATTTTTTGTAGGAAGTATGTTTCTTTTTGTCCCGCAAAGTGTTAATGCTGGATGGTGTTATAAAACTGATTCGGAAGCGCATTGCTTTTCATCCGGTGATGATGCGCAAGATAAAACAGATTGTGAAAATAGCCAACCTTCTTCTTCGAACAAGTGCCAGAAAAAAGAGGGTAGTCAAATGACGGAGTTTGTGTTTGTGAACGATGGCACGCAATACTGCCATGGTGGTGATGGAGTACATTGTTATTCGAGACATGATGATTGTGGTGATAATTGTGAAATGTATGAGAATGGTAAATTTGTTGGAGTTGGCGTTGAAAAGGGAATGGTGTGGTGTGATATTGCCGGAGACAAGGATTGCTATGATTCAAAAGCAGAATGTGAATCGCATCAATGGATTAGTTCTTGTCGAAAGGAATATGCGCCGGATCGTCTCTATTGTTTTTTTAAAGAGGGTTTACCTATATGCTTTCCCACATTGGATGACTGCGAAAAACACGGAATAGATGTTGGATTGTTCTATAATAGTTGTACAGAAATCAATCCAAGAGAAAGTACCATTGCTCAGCAGCTTAATCTTAATGGAGGTGGAGTTGGTGGCAATATCAAATTAAATGGATCATTTGATTATACGCCGTTGGAAAGCTCATTTATCAGTAAGGAAAATGCATATTTGCCAAATTTTCTGAAGTATATTTTTGATGTTGGCGTTGCGATTGTTGGTTTAGCAGCGCTCCTTATGATGACAATTGGTGGTATAACATACATTACAAGTGCCGGCAATAATGCAATGGCAGAGAAGGCTAAGAAGATGATTCGTGATGCGGCAGTAGGATTGTTGCTCGTGTTCTTTTCATGGCTAATCCTCTTTGTTATTAATCCGGATCTTGTTGGCATTGGTGAGAATCTGGAGAAATTAACACGGTACTCAGTTGCAGGTGATCAGCAGAGTGGTGGTTCCGGTAATGGTAGTGGAGGTCGTGTTGCTAACGGCGATGAACCTTATAGCGAGGAACATATGCAGAAAGAAGATAGAGTACGTGATATACTCTCTCAAGCAGGAGTTCAAATTAATAAGGGTCCTTGCACATCGCCCGGTGCCGCGAACTGTACAGATGTTGGAGAGTTACCACAGAAATCCATTGATGCGATTGTTGGACTTAAAAAGGATTGTGGTAGCGCGTGTCAAGTTGTCGTGACGGGCGGAACGGAGCGTGGACATATATCACATGGTCCCGGGAAAAATGTTTTTGATTTAGCAAAAGCAAGTAGTTTGGAAGGATATTTTCCGTCTGTTGGTATACCCAATGTGATACCACAGTTCGGTACTACGAGAAATGCGCGTGCATGGGATATTAAAAAAGGTCCTTTACAGGGTGCGCGCGTTGTTGCGGAACGAAATCCATTACATTACCATATATACTGGCCATAATTTTACTAAAAATAGAACGGCGATGGTAAAAAAAACACAAAATAACAAACAACAAAAACAACAAGCACGTGGCATAAGTGTGCTTTTGGCTGGACAGGCGGGACAGGGTGTGATGACAATTGAAAAGATTCTTACACATGTTCTGAAAGAAGAGGGGTTTTATGTTTTTGCAACGCGGGAGTATATGTCGCGCGTGCGTGGTGGCATTAATGCTACACAGATTCGTATTGCACGTGAACCGGTTAATGCGCCGACAGAACGGGTAGATATTTTTGCCGCATTAAATGCGCACGTTTTTGATCGTTATTGTTCACGTCTTTCTACGGAGACGATCGTAATCGGTGATGAGCGTACGGTAGCAGCATGTGATTGTGGTGTAGGTTGCACAACAACATTGACTGTACCATTTCGTACGATTGCCAATGAGGTTGGACATAGTATTTATGCCAATACGGTTGCCGCCGGCGCATTGCTAGCAATGTTGGATGTGTCAATTGATCGTGCACGTATGGTTTTGCGTACACTTTTTGCACAGAAAGGGCGACAGGTTGTAGCGCATAACATTACAGCATTGGAACGGGGATATAAACAGGGTGGACATGCGGTATTTTTGCAAGGTATTTATCGTGGTGTTGCGCGCGCCACAAGTGATACGACAGAACATCTCTTTATGGCCGGTTATGAGGCGGTTGCGCTTGGCGCACTTGCCGGTGGTGTGGATTTTTGTACATCATATCCAATGTCACCATCTACCGGTGTGTTAACGTATCTCGCGCAACATGGTACAGAGTGTGGCGTGATTGTTGAGCAGGCAACAGATGAAATTGGTGCGGTGAATATGTCTGTTGGTGCTGCTTATGCCGGTGCACGTCCGATTATTACGACGAGTGGTGGTGGGTTTGCACTGATGGAGGAGGCGATTTCGCTTGCGGCAATGACGGAAACGCCATTGACAATTCACCTTGCGCAACGTCCCGGTCCGGCGACAGGATTACCGACACGTACAGCGCAAGAAGATCTTAACCTTGTTTTGCACGCAGGACACGGTGAGTTTGCGCGTGCGATTTTTGCGCCCGGTGATAGTGTAGAGGCTTTTGTACTAACGCAACGGGCGGTTGCGCTTGCGGATCGTTATCAGATACCAACGTTTGTGCTAACTGATCAGTATTTTGTAGATTCCTTAACAATGGCACCGGCGGAAGCGTTCATTTTTGATGATGTGCGGAAGGAAATTGTGAAAACAGATTTGCACTACAAACGTTATGCATTGACGAAGAGTGGAATTTCACCGCGTGGTGTGCCGGGATATGGTGATGGCTTTGTTTGCGCTGATAGCGATGAGCATGATGAAAGTGGGCATATTACCGAGGATCTTGCGTTGCGTATACAGATGGTGGATAAACGTCGCAAGCGCTTGCGACAACTTGCCAAAGAAGCGCTTTTGCCGATACGTAGCGGTGCACGTGGTGCTAACGCAAAAATCGCTTTTATTGTATGGGGATCGAATAAAGCGGTAGCGCAAGAGGCGATGGAGCTTAGCGGACGCAAGGACCTCACCGTATTACACTTTGCACAAGTTTATCCATTTAATCCACGCGTTGGCGCAGGTCTTAGGAAATTTGATAAAATCGTTGTTTTAGAGAATAACGCAACGGGACAATTCGCAGATTTACTCATCGCGGAGACGGGCATTACTGTAGACCATCGTATTGTAAAGTACAATTGTGCACCGTTTACGGTCGAGGAAGTTGTCGCATCTATGTTAAAAATGTAGAATATGTTAAATCAATCACTTACGACAAATACGTTTGATATGCCTGTGGAAACTGATATGGCGTGGTGTCCCGGCTGCGGAAACTTTCCCATTCTTCGTACAGTTAAGGAAGCACTGATACAGGCAAATATTTCACAGAATACGCTTACGCTTGTTTCCGGCATTGGGCAGGCGGCAAAATTGCCACAATATTTAAAGTGTCATTACTTTAATGGTCTTCATGGGCGCGCATTACCGGCAGCAACCGGTATTAAGGCTGCGCATCCCGCATTGACAGTCGTTGTTACCAGTGGTGATGGTGATATTTATGGTGAAGGTGGTAATCACCTTATTCATACGATTCGGCGTAATCCTGATATTACTGTTCTCGTCCATGATAACATGATTTATGGTTTGACGAAGGGACAGGCGTCGCCAACGTCGGAAGAAGGTCTGGTAACACCAACACAGCCACGCGGTGTCTATGTTGATCCGATTAATCCGCTTACATTGGCAATCAGCATGGATGCGCCGTTTGTTGCGCGTACGAGTGCTGGTGAGCCGGCGCATATGAAAGAGATTATTGCGCAGGCAATCGCGCATAAAGGGTTTTCGCTTGTTGATATTTTCCAGCCATGCGTGGTGTTTAATAAAGTCAATACGTATCAGTGGTTTAAGGAAAAGACGTATATTTTTGACGAGCATGACCATGACGTAACAGATCGTAACAGTGCATTTGCGCGCGCAATAGAAGATGATCGCTTTGGACTTGGCGTGTTTTATCGCAATGATGCACGTGCTGTTTTTGAAGACGAAGTTGGTATTTATGGTAGTGATGTGACACCACTTTATGCACGTAAGCGGCAAACGGCAACGATTAAAGCATTACTTGCTATGAAGCGCTAAGTGTTCGAAGTGCGCATTACCTTAGGCCGCTCACAAGCGTATTTCTTTCTCGCGCAGAGCAGCGCCGATGTGTGACGTTGTTGCTTTAGATGAACCGCCACAATCGCCACTGCTCTTTACTCCAAAGAAAAACCTATCTTCACAGTAGGTGGTAACAGACTTCTAACAAGTTTCCTGCAAAAGAATGATATTTCTACAGACTCTTTCTTTCTCGCGCAGAGCAGCGCCGATGTGTGACGTTGTTGCTTTAGATGAACCGCCACAATCGCCACTGCTCTTTACTCCAAAGAAAAACCCGCTCTCATAGCAAATCACATCGTTTTCTTAGAGAGGAATTATGTGACAGACTACTTAAACGAACAGTTTCTTTCTCGCGCAGAGCAGCGCCGATGTGTGACGTTGTTGCTTTAGATGAGATATTACCTCATACGTTACTTTTTTGGTGCAGTGCTATTGTGGCTGTCAAATAAGACCAACCTCAGCTTTTGCTTTATCACTCATCATTTCCGGACTCCATGGCGGATCAAAGGTAAGATCAATGACAACGTCGGTGATGCCATCAACTGCACTGACGGTTTTGGTGATGTCATTGTGGATTGTCTCATAGAGAGGGCAGCCGATTGTGGTGAGTGTAATGGTAATCGTTGCGACGCCATCTTCGGTGACCGCGATATTGTAAATAAGTCCCATTTCAGTGATGGGGATGTCTAGCTCCGGATCAATAACGTGCGCAAGAGCGTCGCGCACACGCGTGATTTTTTCTGACTGGTCTTTCTTTTGCATTGCGACTTTATCGTGTGCGCCTATGTATTTGGCGCAGTGAGATTTAAGCGATATCTTCGCCTGTGGAGATGCGTTTGAGTTTGATAGCTTGGACAGGGCAGCTACGTGCAGAGTCAATGATCATGTCTTCGGTGTCTTCCGTAGCAGTGTCAAGGATAACAGCCTTACCATCGTTATTTAGTGCATAGGTGTGTGCTGCCATAGCGATACAAGCACCGGCGCCGATGCATGTGTCTTTGTCAACGGTGATTTCTACGTCACCAATAGCTACTGGTCCGAAAGGTTTCTGTGGGTCTTGTGGGTTCATGACAATGTTTTTAATGATGTAATGCTTTATGTGCGGTTTCCAATGCGAGTAATCCGCATTTGATTCGCGCAGGGGAGAGTGGCACATCCAGTAACTTTATCATAGCAGATGCATCCATTTTTTCCAATGTTTCTACGGATTTGCCGATGACATAATCTAGGAGAATGCTGGCGGCGGCTTGGGAAATCGCACAGCCGTCGCCTGTAAATGCGCCATTGACAATTACATCGTCGTCAATAACAAGGTCAATCGCAAGTGTGTCGCCACAGCTGGGGTTGTGCGCATCGGCATGGTGCGTGGCGTCTGTGCAGTGACCACTGTGACGTGGATTATGGTAATGGTCCAGGATATGTTCTTGGTAGAGATGCATAAGTTTTTTATTATTAATGGCGTAATAACTCTCAATAACTTAATTAAGAAAAAAGAGTGGCAAGTATCAGTAATTAAGAGTTTGTATAAAAGATATCGGTAACTGTTTGGAGTGCATTAATCAATCGGTCAATGTCAGCACGTGTTGTGTAAATACCAAAGCTTACGCGTGCCGTGGCGCCAATGCCGAGAATGTCGTGGAGTGGTTGTGCGCAGTGTGCACCGGCACGAATAGCAATGCTGTGTTCGGTATCTAGGATGTGTGCGATATCATGTGGGTGAATGTCAGCAAGAGAGAAACTGATGAGTCCACTATGTTTATGTGCTGTTGGCGGACCGTAAAGCGTGAGCACATCACCACAGGTGCGTTGCAATTGTGTCTGTGCGTAGGTAATCATTGTGTGGTCATGTACTGTGATGGTATCTATGCCAATTGTAGTGAGGTAACGTACGGAGGCACCGAGTCCAATGGCTTGTGCGATTGGTGGCGTGCCGGCTTCCAGGCGGTGCGGGAGGTCTTTGAATGTCGTGCGTGCGCAACTGACAGCGCTAACCATCTCACCGCCGGTCAAGAGTGGCGTGAGTGTGGCAAGTGCATCAGTACGTCCCCAGAGAACACCGATACCGGTGGGACCGTAGAGTTTGTGGCCGCTAAAGGCGAGGAAATCGCAACCGAGCGTTGTGACATCAAGTGGTAGGTGTGCAACCGCCTGCGCGGCATCAATGACGGTGTGCGCGCGCGGATTGATTCTCTTGACGAGCGCGGTGATATCTCTGACGGGATTGATAGTGCCGAGGACGTTGGAGACGAAGGGAAAGGCAAAAACTGCAGTTTTGTGGTCTACTTTTGTACGCAGGTCGTCCAGATCCAGTGTACCATCAGCTGTGACGGCAATAACGCGGAAATCAGCACCGGTGCGCGCGGCGAGCTGTTGCCACGGTACAAAGTTCGCGTGGTGATCCATTGCGGTAACGACGATGTTTGCTTTTCGTGGGAGTGTGTGTTCCAATCCATATCCCACCATATTGAGCGCATGTGTCGTACCGGATGTAAAGACAACGTCGTGTGGTTGCGCGCCGATAAATCGTGCAACATCGGCACGTGCATGTTCATACTCCTGCGTTGCACGCTCACTCAGTGCATAGATCCCACGCGCGATATTAGCAGGGAACTCCTCGTAGTAGGCACGTAGCGCAGCAATGACCGGCGTCGGTGTAAGGGCACTTGCCGCCGTGTCCAAGTACACTAGCTCTTTGTGGTGCGCAAAGACAGAGAAGTCTTTTTTGATTGTAGCAGTATTTAGTGCATTCATACTTCTAGACTACGGGAGAGTG
>CAZGWO010000010.1:0-11578 GCA_964528835.1 uncultured Pseudobdellovibrionaceae bacterium | reverse complement strand
ATCCGGAAAAAGATAGCCTTCCAATGACGCACCATCCGGCAGAGATGCCAATACTGGAAATTGAGCACGTAATTCTGTCGGTGGCGCAAGTGCTAATGCCTTAAACGCCGCACCATCAAAACCCTTTGCTGTTAAACGTTTTGCCATTTGCGCAATCGTCCACCCTTCGGGAAATGTTACCACAATATCACGCTGCTTCCCTCTACCATTTGCTAAGAGTGTTACTATATCCGGAATTGTCATGTGTGGCGTAATCGTATATGTCCCCGCTTTCAATATAACGCTCTTTGCAAAAAAACGCATATACAAACGAAATGCCAATGCATGTACGATAACACCCTCTCGCGCAAGCTGTGTTGCAATTGCGCGTGTCGTCGCGCCGTCTTCTATTGTAACAACTACCGCTGCATTATTGGTACCAGTAGCAAAAAACAATGCATTACGTACAAAAACACCTCCAACAATACTAATAAACACTAATACTCCACTCAATAGAACTTTTTTCATAAAACGATCATCTCTCGAACATTACTTACAACATCTATGTCGTCACACCCGTAACATGTACAAGAACATCACGTTGACGCGGACCATCCATATCTACCATAAAAATACTCTGTAATGAACTTAACGCTATCGTACCGTCAATTAATGGGATGTATTCACTTGTTCCAAGAAGAAGTGCCTTACAATGTGCATGTCCGTTACTGCGTCCATCAGCAGATGCTCCGCCACGACGCAACTCAAAAATATCATGCGCATACTGTGTCTCTGCCGGCACAATGCGTTGCAACATACGTGCAAAATCCTGCAGAAGCATTGGTTCATCATGGTTAATCGCAATGCCAAGTGTTGTATGCTCGACAAAAACAACAACATGGCCATTTACAATACCACTGTGTGCCACAATCTCACGCACATCATCAGTAATATTTACAAAATCAATTTGCGTTCTTGTTTCATACTTTAAACGCTGTGTGAAGATTTTCATAATTATTTTTGTTTTACCCTACTATTAAACCGTTTCATTTCTAAGGAAAGAGTTTTTCAAAAACTGTTCGCATCCTCTCTTTTATACCAGTAAATGGGCGCGTTAAAGCATGTACATGTTTCTTTGCAAATCCCGTAGTGCCACTATCGAAAGAGCGCTCATGGTAAATTGCCCATCGAATCAATCCCAATGCTGTCACATATGCCGGATCATCTACGCGATCAAATACACCCGGCATACGTAATGGTTCACCGATACGCACCGGTAAGTGAAGTATCTCTTTCGCCAGATGCGCGATGTAGGGTAATTTTGCACCACCGCCGGTAATTACCGCACCTGCAGGCAAAAGCTCTGCTTTACCAATTTTCACCAATTCCTCTTGTACTAAGGTAAAAATTTCCTCCATGCGTGCCTGAATAATTTCCGCAATATGATAGCGTGAAACAAAACCATCTTCTTGCGCATCTAGTGCACCAAGGTCACATTCTTCCCGACGATCTATGGCAGCGGCTACTGCGACACCATAATTTAATTTCACCGCCTCTGCTGTACTTACAGCAGTGCGCAAACCAATAGCAATATCATTGGTAACATGTCCGGCACCAATTGGCAGTACCGTTACGTGTATTAATTCACCTTCTTCATAAACAACAACAGATGTCGTTGCCGCACCGATGTTAACCGACACAACGCCCAACTCTTTCTGCTGACGATCTAATACCGCTTCTGCCGTTGCCAACGGCGCAATAATAAGATCATCTACCGCAACACCGGATTCCTGCGCAACAGTCTCAACACCATGTACCGCTTGCACCGGCACATCAATAATCAGTGCTTCTGTTTCCAAACGCACACCCTTCATGCCAACAGGATCCTTAATATCAGATTGATCATCTACGCTATAATGCCGTGGCAGAACGTGAATAATCTCCTTATTTGCCGGCATACTCACAGCCTGTGCCGCCATAAGAACACGCTCTACATCATCAGAAGAAATTTCACCATCTGCACGACCAACAACCACAACGCCCTTTGACATACGCGCCGTAATTTGTGCGCCACCAAGTGCAAAGTATGCACTATCAATGTGCGTGCCGGATTGAACATGTACTTGTTGGAACGCGTCTACAACATTCTGTGCCACCTCTTGCGGTTCAATAATACTTCCCTTGCGCAGTCCCGATGATGACACTTCCGCTGCAGCAACAATATACGGTAATTCTTCACCGCGATCTTCCGCGACAACAACACGTGTCATCGTTGTGCCAATATCAATTGCTGTAATAAATGATTGCCTCATCTCATTTCATCTAGTTGCTTTTTATCATACCACACACGCCAAGCCATCTTTACAAAATATGCGTACCAATGCGCCACAAAAGAAACCCGCCATAGATACATGCACCAAATCCCGCAAACAAAACTGCGCCGGCAGCAGCATCTTTTGCTGCACGCGCAACAATGCTGTGCTCTTGTGTCGCACAGTCTACAGCATGCTCAATTGCCGTATTAAACAACTCCGCAATGAGTACGATAAACACAACAATCCACGCACCAACACGATCTGTCATAGATAACGGTGCAACCGAAACGCCAAACAGAACCACAACAGCAATAACGATCTCTATGCGGAAATTACGTTCCGTACGTGCTGTCATGGTAATACCACGCAACGCATTACGAAAACTATGACAAAGTGTTCGTATGTGCTTCATGTATGTGTTTTGTTACAGCGTCTTGAATAGTGAACATCATTGCGGAATGATTGTATCCGAGAAGGTGCAAGACACCATGTGCAAGAACGAGTGTCAATGCTTGCTCATACGGTACACTGTCCATTATAGCATATCGTTTAATCGTCGCACAAGAAAGCATGATATCACCAATTACAACAGTGTTATCAATACTACTGTCCTCATTAACATGGTCAACACCAGGCGCTTGTTTTTCTGCAAAAGCATCGGGAAATGAAAGCACATCCGTTGGAGCGTTCTTACCACGATAGGTTTTATTGAGTGCATGCATCCGCGTATCTGATACAAAGACAATAGTTACTTCTATCTGTGCAGATGTACCAAATACAACATTACTTGCACGTAATGTATGGCACACAATGGTACGAATTTGCATATCTGACAAATCTACCAATGCATCATCATCACGCACAATATTTATAGAACACTGATGATCCTGAAGAATGTGCATACTATCTATCGTGGACTAATCTGTGATAAAACATTATGACGCAATCGATCCAAACTGGCATCATCTAAAATCGATAATGCGATGATGTGCGGATTTTCCTTTGCAAGACGTGCGACAATAGCATCTACTTCTTCCGGAGACCGCTCATCGGCACGTGACACAATCACCCATTCCGGCTTTGCTAATAATGCTGTATTATACGCACCGAGTTCCGCACGAATCGTCCGATAATCCGCAACAGGATCATTACTATCCGCGGCAACAAAATGAAATAGTACGCGTGTACGTTCAATGTGCCTAAGGAACTTGTGCCCCAAACCCTTACCATTCGCAGCACCAGCAATCAAGCCAGGAATATCAGCAAGAATAAGCTTATAATACACACCGAGATGTGGATCAAGTGTCGTAAAACGGTAGTTCGCAACCTTACTGGACGCATGCGTCAGCGCATTAAGCAGACTGGATTTCCCAACATTCGGAAGCCCGACAAATCCAACATCAGCGATCATCTTCAGCTGTATATGTAATTGCGTTGCGTAACCCTGCGCACCATCATTTGCACGATCCGGCGATGTATGACGACTGGAACGAAAGTGAAAATTTCCAAAACCACCGGTACCGCCACGTGCCACAATCTCCTCCTGACCACTCTGCGTAATCTCATAAATCGCACCGCTCTTACAATCTTTAACCACACTACCAACAGGCACATTAATCACAGCATCCGCACCACACGCACCATCTTGCATATTCTGCCCACCGTCAACGCCGTTTTTTGCTGTAATCTTTTTACGTGTACGAAAAACACGCAATGCACCAAGGTCCGGCACACCGCGCACAATAATATTACCACCACGGCCACCATTGCCACCGGTTGGCCCAAGCGTCATCATCGTCTTAGCAAAACGTACAACACCATTGCCACCACGACCAGCTTTCACGGTGATTATTACATCATCAATCAACATAATTTCTCACGCATAAAACATTATGATAGACGTTCATCTACCAAACGTTTCACAAGCGCACCATCTGCTCGCCCTTGCGCCTGCGCCATCACACGTCCCATAATTATACCAAAGTTTGCTTTCTCCGTACCAACTGTCGCAACAATTTCATCAACAATCTGCGCAACTTCCGTCGCACTCATCTGCTCCGGCAAATACTGCGCAATAATTTCCGCCTCAGCAATCTCTTGTGCGGCAAGTTCCGGACGACCGCCATCACGATACTGCGCTGCCGCATCATCACGTTGCTTTTTTGCACGCTTCATAATTGCCTGTACCGTTGCATTATCCATCTGGATACTATCTATCTTCTGTGCAATTGCCTCGTTTTTAATCATTGTAATCAATGAACGCACCGTATCACGCCGTTGCACATCACCACTACGCATCGCCTCTTTAAGGTCTGCCGTTAATTGTTCTACAATCGTCATAGTTTTTACATAAAAAAATCACCAATAGCACAAAACGCTCACCAAAAATGGGAGCGTTTTGTGCTACACTGCTTCTAGAGAACATTTTCTTTCTTCAAACGCTTTCGCAATTCGCGCACCGCATCATGACTATAGTGTCCCATTTTCTTAAGACGCTCAACTTCCTTGTGCATTGTTGCCTTATAAATTGCCTCCGCACGCAAAACATCTTTTGTCTTTTCACGTTTACGAAACCGTCGCGCACGTACGCTTTTAAGCATGCCACTCTGTTGCACTTTACGCGTAAAGCGACGAATGAGACTGTCACTGCTCTCGTGCTCCTTCTTTACCATTGTAATCACGCTACCAACCTCCCTTCCATAAAATTATCTTTTCGTACAATCATATAACCAAACAATATCAAAACACTTACAAATCATCACCAACAACCATAAACGACACTTAAACACAGCTCATTATACATGACTTTATCATTTTACGCAAGTCATGTTTATACTTTTGCGATATTCTTAAGAATACGCTTCACCGTTGCCGTCATTTTTACATGTGGCACCGTCTCTTGTGACCCGCTAATCATATCCTTCACAATAACCGTATCATCCAATGCTTCTTTTTGTCCGATAATAATTGCAACATCTACACCGGCTCGCTCCGCTTTACGCAATTGCGCACGGAGGTTCCCACGCCCAAAACTTTCCGCTGTCAAAATGCCGGCCCGTTGCAATTCTGCAAAAATCACCAAACTTTTCCGCTTGGCACGATCACCAAGTTGCGCCAAAAACACACGCGGACGTGGCAATTCACAAGATTTAGCATTAACACGCTTCATTTCCAGAATAACGCGATCAATACCAATACCGAAACCAATTGCCGGTGTCTCCTCACCACCAAGCGATTTAATCAAGTTATCATAACGTCCACCACCGCCAAGAGAGCGTCGCTTACCACCCTCATCACCGTCTACAAAAATCTCAAAAACCGTCCGTGTATAGTAATCCAATCCACGCACAAGAGAGGCATCTTTTCGGTATGTAATACCAAGTTCATCAAGATATGTAATGAATTTCGCAAAATGTTCTTTACTTTCTGAATCAAGTGAGTCCTCGGCAACTGGCGCATCTGCAGAAATTTCCTGACAAATCGGATCCTTTGCATCAAGGATGCGAAATGGATTTTCTGTAATGAACGGGCGCAAATCTGCCGGAATCTTGCGACGATGACGCTGAAAGAATGTCGTCAATTTGCGCTTATACGCTACACGCGTCTTCGCCGTACCGATAGAATTTACGTGAAATACAACATTTTTTACACCAAGGCTACGCAAAATCCGATGCGCCATCTGTATAATTTGCGCATCAAGAATCGGATCATCTTCACCGTAAATATCAAAATTCCCTTGAAAGTGTTCACGATAGCGTCCTTCTTGTGGTCGGTCATAGCGATATACCGTACCCATAGAGAAAAGCTTTACGGGCTTTGGCCACACCGCCATGCCATGCTGAATAAAAGCACGTGCATTACCAGCCGTCAACTCGGGGCGCAATGCAACGCGGTCACCGCCACGCGTAGTAAAACTATACATTTCTTTCTCTACAACTTCCGTCGTGGATCCAACAGAACGTGTAAAAAGATTTTCAAATTCTACAACAGGCGTCTGAATACGACTAAAACCATATTCCTGTGCCGTTTTATTAAGAACACGACGTACTTGTTCCCAATACGGCTGATCATCCGGCAAAATATCACGCATACCACGTAACGGTTGCAGAACAAGTGGTTCCTGTTCACGTACACGTCGTGTCACACGTTTTGCCGTCGTTTTTCTCGTCGTACGTTTTGTCGCAACCTTCTTTGTTGATGTTTTCTTTACTGCTTTTTTCGCCACTTTCTTTGTAGATTTATTCGTTGCCCTTGCTGTTCCCATACACGTTGTTTCGTAACGATATTACTCAAAAAATGTAAATGTTGTCAATGGCCAAATACGCACAAGTACTTTACCCATTACATATTTCTTCTTTAATGGACCCCACCGACGTGAATCATAGCTATGATTGCGATTATCGCCCATAACAAAATATTCATCCGTACCTATTGTGTAATCTACACGATCATCAGTAATAATCCCACCGTTTGGTAAATACTTTTCATCAAGAATGAAGCCATCAGGATGAGTATCATTATAAATAATAACCGTACCACTACGCACCACAACACGCTCCCCCGGCAAACCGATGACGCGCTTAATGAAGAACGTCTTTGGACTATTTGGGAAACGAAAAACAATCGGATCGCCACGATGAAACTCTCGTGATGGTGCACGTAATTGTAAATTACCGAGATGTACATTTTTATAACCAACTTCATTAACAATCACATAATCACCCTCGTGAAAATTCGGCATCATACTAGCGCCTTGCACAAGAAATGGTTGAAATAAAAAGAGACGGATAGGAATAATAATCACTGCCGCAAAGGCAAAAATCTTTACAACTTCCCAAACAAATGCGCCAACACCCTCCGGTACAGAAGATACGTTCTTACGATGTGTGTTCATGATTCTGTTCAAAAATGTATTAATCGATATATATATCATTATTATTACCACATCACGCACAGTAATGCAACACATCAAAATTTATACCATTACATAAAAACACCTTTCGAAAGGTGTTTTTATGTATAACCATATTATGGTGTCACTGACGCTGAATCCTGCTGTGACGTCGCTTGTTTCTGTTGTGTCTGTGATGTATTTTCTGATGCACTATCTGTTGCAACAGATGCTTGCTCCTGTGTTGCCGGCGCAATTTCTGATTCTGACGGTGTAACGGAAACACTAGACTGACGTAACTGCTTGATCTTCTTTGTGATGTTCTCACGCGCCTTTGTAGTGCCATCACCTTTCTCTGGCAAAAGATCCAATATCTTCTTATACTCCTCTATCGCCGCAGCAGCTTCATTCTCCTTTTCATAGAGTGTTGCCAATTCAAGGTGTGCATTAACCTCCTTATCATTAACACCGAGAATACTCCTAAATAACAATTCTGCACGTGCTGCATCACCATCATTATTACGTGCTTTATAAAGTACGCCAAGACTATATGCATAGGTAATATTTGCATTACCACTTATAACAAACGCTTTTTCCATATCCTCAACCGCGCCATCAAGATCATCCAGTCCTTGTTTGATTAGTGCACGCTGGTAGTACGCTGATGCCAAATTTGGCTTCTTCTCAATTGCTTTTGTGAAGAAATCACGTGCTTTTGCTAACAAATCCTTACGTTTGTCTTCCTGTTTTGGATCTATGAGCAGTGCTTTGCGCAATGCGATACCGCCACGCTTTGCAACATAAATCGCATTAGATGGTTCATTATCAAGCACTACTTTATAGGCATCATCTACAGCGTCAAGAAGATTTGTATCATAGTAACTGGCATTTTCTAAAATTTGCGCATAAACCTCTGCTGCTGTCACATCAGCCGGTAGGAGCGCGCGACCATCTAGCGCTGCTGCTTGTGCGCTTTGTAAATATGTGCGCAATGCCTGCAAATCACGCTTGCCTTCCGGTTTAAGTGCCTCGCGATTTGCCAACACCATGTACTCCTGTCCCATCCGTGTCCGATAACGTCCCTCATGACGATTTAATCGCACAGCACGTGTTAAATTACCAATCGTATCCACTGTAACCTCCTGCGCACGCACAGCACGTCCGGCAAAGAGATCTGCAACAAATACTTTCCCAACAAAGAAGAACGACATACCGACACCGGCAATTAATACAACAGAAATAAATGCCAACGACAACGCAAATTTTGGCGATGCTTTCAAAGACAGTACGATCGCATTAAAAGACATATCACTTTCATAGTAAAGCATTGCAAGTGTTAGCGCTGCCAAAATAACACCAACAAGCAGGATTGCACCATCAACACGATAGAGCACCGCAGCAACCACAATAATCAAGACCGCACTCACCAATCCCAAAGAGTATACCTTATTGCGACCTTGTTGTCGCATCATGAGGTAGATACTTACACTTATAAATGTCAATACAACCAGTACCGCTAAAATCGTACCGATGACACCAATCGTTGACAATCCATCGAAAAATAATCCCTCACCTTGTACAAACCGCAATGTATAAAACGGGTGTGTATTAAATGACTCCGGACGTGTTGAAGAAAATGCTTGTCCGTATCGCCCCGGACCATAGCCAAAAAAGAAATGTTCCTTCAACGACGTTTTTGCAATATTCCATGAAAATGCACTATTCAATGTTACTTCCGGCGCCAATGTAATATTCTTATTAACAAACGGACTATGAATCGTACTTTGTGGCGACTGCACCATTAAAAATCCTGCAACAACAGTCAAAAATACCATCGGTATAAAAGAAAGTCCGCTATGTGGTCGTACAAGACGCGCCAGAACAAAGATGAGAAAAAATGCCGCACCAGTAGCAAGTGCAATTAATGGAGTATAGCTTAACAGTGAGAAAATGTTAAGTATTGCCAATAGCATTACCGCACCAAGCACAACACTCAAAATAAGACGTACAATTTTTTTTGCATGCACATCATCACTCCACAATCCAAAAAGTGCCGTCATCAGAAGTGGCACCATCGCAGAAAAAAAGAGTCCCAAACTCTTAAGTGACCCCATGAGACTCAACGGTGCGTACGTAGCAATAAATTTTGGCAGAAAACCGATACCGAGAAGACCGAGAAATGTCCACAGAATAACGATGCTTCCCGAAAGAATTACTGCACCAAAAAACCACATAAAACGCCGTCGCGTAAAATGCGTGATGATAAGATAAAATACCAAAATAACCGCAATAAGTCCAACCAATCCACATGACGGATCACCAAACATTCCCCAAAAACTATGCCAATGATCATCTGAAAGATACGTACTGATAATAACAGCACCAAGCGTTGCAATAATCGGGTAATCCAACGGCGTGCGACGAATTATTAATTCTCCACTCATTGCGCTCTTTGTTGCCCACGCAACGAGCGCAACCAAAAGCCAGAAATAAAAGTACATCTGTTTATCAAAAACAATCCCCTGCATTGTCAAAGATGTAAAAAAAAGTGGGATACCAAAGAACAGCGCCGTAATACTTATTGTAATAATTGCATCAAAAAAACGTATACTTCGCGCTGGTTGTGCCACCTTTTGTGATGCGGAATCGTCATGCATCGCATGGTGATGTGCACCTTGCATATGCGCATACGTACCAGTTTGATAGTTATCACCATTCGTAGTAACAGAAGGTATGCTTGGTGATGACGAACGCATTATTTTCATGTTCTAAACTACTTAATAATTCTTACATCCATAACATTACAATTGTATCATATCTTTGCATTCTGTAAAATTACTACCAAAATAAACCGACTCTCCACACAAAAGACAATCATTTTATCTGTATTCAAAAACATGCACTGCAACAACCGTGCCAACACAGCATTGCCATTAATCACTCATTACACATACTTATACATATACTCCACCATAGAGTCCGGCAGCCACAGCTGTTGCAACATTAAGACTTGCAACATGCTCACGCATCGCAATCCGCACAACTCCTTGCGCGTGCTCTCTAAAAATCTGACGTACACCGCTACGCTCACTACCAAAAACTATAACACTTCGCCGTGGTATTTCTACAGATGAAAGCTTTACGCCACGTTCATCAAAAACGTACAGTGGTGCATCTATACTTAACACCTCCTCCTGTGTAACAGGAACAATCGGCACTGCAAAATGCAAGCCGGCACTACCACGTAAACATGTTGGCTTCCATGGATCAATATCACCGACAACTATAACACCACTAACGCCATATGCTGCAGCAACGCGCACACTAGCCCCAATATTATTCAAATCACGCAAATCATCAAGGCAAACAATCGGTGCACTACCACGCAAAATATCTACCAATCGATACTGTGGCCGACGCGCAATCGCAATTACACCGGTACGTGGCGGACGTGACGCCAAAGAACGATATGTGTTCTCCGTAATATCTCGCACTGTTTGCACAAAGAATGCAGTACTTTCCGGTGCATGAACTCTAACAAGTTCCATAAGCATTGCACGATGCGCTGTTACCGCCACAACAATCTGCGCACCAAATCGTACAGCATGCTTCACAGCATGGAAACCCTCCAAAATAACAACATCATTATTGCGACGTGCATCATGAAATAACGTCGACAGATGCTTTTCATGCATAAACATTTTATACTTTTTTGAAGTACGCCTTAAGCGCTTCACGATAATCCCGCAGTGGCGCGCGCTTGGTCGTGCGCAAGACGCTGGAGGATGGTCGTTGCGCCGGTCGCGGAAAAGCGCTCGGTGCCACCGGTACCACCGCGACATCATCCAGACCGGTGAGCGCATAGAGTTCTTTGGTCGCCTCGTACCAGGTACACGGACCACTGTTGACCACGTGATAAATTCCACGCGGCGCCTCGTCCTCTATGATCGCCTTGGTCTCGGCTGCCAAATCCGGTGCGTAGGTAAAGCAACTCACCTCACCATCCACCGCTTTGACCGTCGTACCATCACGCTGCGCGGCGCGCCCCACATCCAACATCACATCAAAGAAACTCCGCTTGGCACCCTCCGCTTTGGCCGGCGCACCGAAAAGTTTAGAGAGACGGATAATGTAATACTGTGAGGCATTTTTTGCCACCGCCACCTCACCGTCGCGCTTGGTCTGCCCGTAGCGCGAGAGCGGATGCGGGTCATCAATCTCCTGATACGCACGGTAATCAATCGTCTCCTCCGGTCCGCGATACTGACACCCACTACACTTCTGTCCGCAACACCCCGGCGCCGGATGATTGTTGACGCGCGGTCGCTCTCCGTCAAAGACATAGTCTGTGGAATAGTGCACCAGCGTCGCCTGCAAATCCGCGGCAATGCGC
>CAZGWO010000009.1:10709-11679 GCA_964528835.1 uncultured Pseudobdellovibrionaceae bacterium | reverse complement strand
TAGATGGTGGCATCAATGCGACAACAATCGCTGTTGTACGTGATGCCGGTGTAGATGCTGCCGGTGTAGGAAGTGCGATTGTCGGTGCGGCAGACCCGCGTGTGGCATATGAGCATCTTGTCGCATTGGCACGTAGTAATAGGTAAACAGGTTCATGATGAACGATAGCACACAGCACAATATTCCAACGATTTTCGTTATTTTTGGTGCAACGGGTGATTTGGCGCGACGCAAGCTTTTGCCGGCACTTTTTGATCTCTATGTACAGAAACGATTACCGGCGACATTTCGCATTATTGGTTTTGCTGATACGGCATATACAGACGCATCTTTTCAGACATATGTTCACGATGTGCTAGCACAAAATGCGAAGCGTGATGCTACGGTAATTGCGCGTTTTTGTACGATGGTGCAGTATCAACAGGGACTTTTTGACATACCAGATGCCTATCGGTTACTAGCGCAAAAAATGGTTACGATCGAAAAGTCTGTCGGACAGTGTATGAATAAGTTGCTCCACTTAGCTGTACCGCCACAGTTTTATGAAACACTTTTAACGCAGCTTGCACATTCTGGCTTAACGATTCCGTGCAGTACGCAGACGGGGTGGACACGTGTATTGATTGAAAAACCATTTGGACGTGATTTACAGACAGCACAAGCATTGGATCTATTGTTGGCAAAACTTTTTGCGGAAGAACAGATTTTTCGAATTGATCATTATCTTGCAAAAGAGACGATTCAGAATATTCTAACATTTCGTTTTTCCAACATACTTTTTGAGCCATTGTGGAATGCGCAACACATAGAGAAGGTTGTTATTCGTTTACATGAAACATTGGACGTTGCAACACGTGGGGCATTTTATGATGGTATTGGCGCTTTACGTGACGTTGGACAAAACCATGCACTGCAGATGCTTTCGTTGATTGCGATGGAACACCCTGGCACGATTGATGCCACGGCAATT
>CAZGWO010000009.1:0-10699 GCA_964528835.1 uncultured Pseudobdellovibrionaceae bacterium | reverse complement strand
ATGCGTTAGCAAAGACGCGTGTAGATGTAACATCGGTAGTGCTGGCACAATATGAAGGATATCATGCAACGGATGGTGTTGCTGATGACTCGCGAACAGAAACATTTTTTCGTTTGCAGGCAGTGGTAGATAATGTGCGTTGGCAACAGACACCGTTTATTATTGAGGCGGGAAAGGCGTTGGCACGTAATTGTACAGATATTAGTATTTACTTTACAGAAGTTACACCATGCTTCTGTGCGTCGTCACACGTCGGGCATCGCCATCAAAATATTCTGACATTCCGCATTCAGCCGGAGGAGGGTATTACGATGCATTTTTTTGCTAAACGTCCTGGGTTGACGACGGATATTCAGCGACGCACATTTGATTTTAATTATCGTGAGCATGACGAAAAAGAAGTTGATGCGTATGCAAAACTGCTCTTTGATTGCGTACGCGGTGATCAGACGCTTTTTGCGAGCACGGATGAGGTATTGGCGGCGTGGCGCGTGATGATGCCAGTTTTACATATGCGTGATGACTACGCGCAAATTGTGCAGTATACTAAAGGTGCTGATCCGGCAACAATTATTTCATAATAACAATAAGATGATGCATATTGGATATATTGGTTTAGGGAAAATGGGGCGCAACATGGTAGCGCGCTTGGTAGAAAAAGGATACGGTGTGACTGCGTATGATCCGGACGTAATGGCACGTACACATGTGCAGGAAAGTGGTGCACAGGTTGTAGAGCGCATGGAGGCAGTGGTGGATGCATTGCCGACAGATGAGCGACGCACAATATGGTTAATGGTGCCACATACAGTAGTGGATACAGTTTTGACAGAGCTATTACCGGCGCTACGAGAAGGAGATGTTGTGATTGACGGTGGAAATTCATATTTTAAGGAAACTGTGCGACGTGCGCAAATGCTTGCTGAGCATGGCATTGAAATGTTGGATATTGGCACAAGCGGTGGACCGGCTGGTGCACGTAATGGTGCGTGTATGATGGTTGGAGGTGCACGTGATATATACTCACATTACAAGAATCTTATTCATGATCTCAGCGCACCGGATGCATATGGGTATATGGGACAGCATGGTGCAGGGCACTTTGTCAAGATGGTACATAACGGCATTGAGTATGGTATGATGCAAGCGATTGCTGAGGGCTTCGCTGTGATGAAGGCGTCGGATTTTGCGATTAATCTAACGGAAACGGCGCGCGTATACAATCATAATAGTGTGATTGCATCGCGCCTCACACAGTGGCTGGAAGATGCATATCGTGCACATGGTGAAAATCTTGCAGATATTAGTGGTAAGGTTGCGCACAGTGGAGAGGGATTATGGACGGTAGAGACGGCGCATGCGTTAGGTATTCCTGTGCCAATCATTGAAGGCAGTTTGCGTTTTCGCGAGCAGTCACAGCAGGCGCCGAGTTATACAGGGCAGGTTGTAAGTGCGTTGCGGGGGCAATTTGGTGGACATCCTGTCAGTAAAGAAGAATCGTGATCGTGGCATAGAAAGTGTATGTATCTTATTACAAGAGTGCAACATGAACCGGTGCGTAAAAAAGCAATTGCACACTTGCATACACTTCTGCGTGCGGCAGATGATGCTGTTTTGTTATTGTGTTCCGGCGGGTCGGCACTAGCGCTTTTGGATACATGCTTTGATGATGTGGATTGGGTGCGGGTGACGATTGGTATGGTGGATGAACGTTGGCGCGCGCAAAAATCTGATCGTAATAGTAATGCACTTTTGCAGACGGCGCTTGTGCAAAAGGCACGTGCGTGCGGTGCATGTGTTATAACGATTGATCATACAACGACAACGAAAGATGTGGCGACTGATCGCTATCAAGAGCGATTACATCAGTGGCATGAAGAGAATTCTACCGGCATTGTTGTGGCCATTTTGGGCATTGGTCCAGATGGACATACCGCCGGTATAATGCCATTTTCGGATGACATACAGACATTTATGCGCTTGTTTGACAATGCACAACGTTGGGTGTGTGGTTATGATGCTACAGGTAAGAATCCTTTCGTCAATCGTGTCACGCTTACGTTACCTTATTTGCGCACGCGTATAGATCATGCGATTGTTTATGTGGTTGGTCGGGAAAAATGTGCAGTTTTGCAACATATTGTGGCAAATGACGTGTCGGTGGCGATGATGCCGGCACAGATTATACATGCGATGCGTGATGTGCGGATTTTTACAGATTGTGCCGTGTTGACCAATGACAGTGATATGTAGATGTAGTGATTAGGCAAGGAAGCGAAGGTTGTGTATAATAGAAATGTTAATAATTCTTGACATTTTTTTATGTGTAAGAAAAATGGGCAACAAATGAACGCGTTTACACATGCGATGAAGCAATTACGTACGGCTGCGGATGTATTGGACCTTGATGAGAATATTTACGAGATACTCAAGCGACCACAGCGCATCCATGAGGTAGCAATTCCCGTGCGCAGCAAAGAAGGAAAGATTACGAATTATCGTGGTTATCGCGTGCAGTACAACAATGCACGTGGCGCATACAAAGGAGGTATTCGCTTTCATCCGATGGTTGATCTTGATGAAGTGAAGGCGTTATCATTTTGGATGGCAATCAAGTGTGCTGTGGTGGATATTCCGTACGGTGGTGCGAAAGGTGGTGTGCAAGTTGATCCACGCACGCTGTCATTAGATGAATTGGAGCAGCTTGCGCGTGGCTATGTGAGTGCACTTTTTTTGGAGATTGGGCCAAAAATTGATATTCCCGCACCGGATATTAATACAAATCCACAAATTATGGGGTGGATGATGGATCAGTATTCGCGCATGCGTGGTTATGCCAACCCAGGGTCATTTACCGGTAAGCCTGTAGAAGTCGGTGGTTTACGTGAGCGTGATGCTGCTACGGGACGTGGTGGGTTTATCCTTCTGGAGCATTTACGTAAGAAACTGGACAAGAAGCCGGAGGAGATGCGTATCGCGATTCAGGGTTTTGGAAATGTCGGTGCACAGTTTGCATTTCTTGCATATGATGCTGGTTATAAGATTGTGGGACTTTCTGATGCTGAGGGTGCGATTATTGCCACTAAGGATGGCGCATCCATCAATCCTTATGAAGTGCGTATGGCATCAGAGCGTGGCGGGCTGAATAAGGTGTACTGTTATGGTGGTGTGTGTCGTACGTTGGAGTTTACGCAGGCAACGAATACGGCATTACTTACAATGGATTGCGATGTACTAGTGCCGGCAGCGATAGAGAATCAGTTGACAGTAGAAAATGCTGCAATGGTGCAAGCGCACATTATTCTGGAACTTGCCAACGGACCAACGACACCGAAAGCAGATGCGATTTTTCTGGAGCGTGGTATTACTGTTGTGCCGGATGTTTTGGCAAATGCCGGTGGTGTGGTTGTATCGTATTTTGAATGGCTACAGAACATCCAAAATACATCTTTTGATGATGGTGTGTGTGATAAGCGTCTGGCAAAAATTATGATCAATGCCTTTGAGGCAATGCACGAGCAACAGCAGGCCTATGCGGTATCGATGCGCACGGCGGCATTTATTTTGGCGATTAAGCGCATCAGCGCTGCCATGGAAGGGCGCGGATGGGTATAGTTATTATATTTCAATAGTGTTATTTATGTTAGAATAGAGCGAGAATAGCCTTGTAAATAACCAATAATAAAACTACGTAAAATAATGATACAACAAGAACAACAAGAGGCATTACAGAAACTTTTGCGCGTGTGGATTTTGGAAATGACAACAGCTGCCGGCAGTGGGCACCCAACGTCATCGTTAAGTGCTGTAGAGATTATGAGTGTTTTGTTATTTTGGCGCGGAAAGCATGGTGAAGCTTTTTTTCATTTTGATGTGGACAATCCTGAGAGCAGTGTAAATGATCGGTTAATTTTTTCCAAGGGGCATGCATCGCCACTGTACTATGCATTATGGGCTGTCGCCGGCGTGATTGCACCGGAAGATTTACTGACTTTACGTCAGTTTGATAGCGTTTTAGAGGGACATCCAACACGACGGTTTGCATTGACGGAAGTTCCAACGGGTTCGTTGGGGCAAGGTCTGTCTTCTGGTGTTGGTGAGGCGTTGGCGTTACGCGCACAACATTCTGATGCGCGTGTATTTGTTTTACTTGGTGACAGTGAGATGGCAGAAGGACAAGTATGGGAGGCGATGGAAATTGCGGCACAGTATAAATTGGATCGTCTTGTGGCAATTGTTGATGTTAATCGTCTTGGACAACGTGGCAGAACAATGCTCGGATATGATACGAAGGCGTATGTACAGCGAGCAGAAGCGTTCGGGTGGCGTGCGATTGTTGTGAATGGTCATGATGTTGATGCACTTATGCGTGCTTACGTGCAAGCGTGCAATGCCGATGGCGTACCGACGATGATTATTGCAAAAACGCAAAAAGGACGTGGCGTGTCATTTCTTGCAGATAAAGAGGGGTGGCACGGTAAGGTACTGAACCGGGAAGAATTGATACGGGCACTTGCTGAAATTGGCACAGTGGATCGTGCAGTGCGTGGCACACTCGCACGTAGAAGTGTCGAGCGACATAACAATGATGTATTGACTGATGATACGGTGGATGGTGGTGTAGATGTGCCACTGTACGGTGACCGTGAGATTGTTGCGCCACGCAGCGCATATGGTGATGCTCTCGCGATGCTCGCTGTGGCAGATCGTCGTGTTATTGCGTTAGATGCTGAGACAAGTAATTCTACGAAAGCGGCACGTGTAAAAGTACAAACACCGGCGCAGTTCTATGAAATGTTTATTGCAGAGCAAAATATGGCGAGTGTGGCGGTTGGGATGGCGCGTAGAGGTCTGCGCCCGTTTGTTTCCACTTTTGCTGCGTTTTTGACACGTGCGGCAGATCAGATCCGTATGGCACAGTATGCTGGTGTAGATGTGACATTTGTTGGATCGCACTGTGGTGTATCTATTGGCGCTGACGGTGTTAGTCAGATGGGTCTGGAAGACATGGCACTCTTTAGCGCGCTACGCGAGAGTGTTGTTTTCTATCCATCGGATGCGGTGAGTGCCGGTATGATGACGGTATTGGCACGTGCGATGGGTGGTATTTCTTATCTGCGCATAACACGTGAAGCATTGCCGGTACTGTATGGGGCGGATGAAACATTTAACGTTGGTGGCAGTAAAACTTTACGAACATCGCATGAAGACGTTGTGACGGTGTGTGCTGCCGGCATTACGGTACACGAAGCATTACGTGCGGCAGATACACTCGTGGCGGATGGCATTCATGTGCGTGTGATTGATTGTTATAGTGTACGTCCGCTTGATGAAGAAACTGTGCGTGCGGCAGCACGGGCAACAAAGTGTATTATCGTAGTGGAGGATCACTATGAAAGTGGTGGGCTTGGCGCTGCGGTACAGCGTGTACTTAGTGATATTGATGTTACATTGCATCACCTTTGTGTGCGCAATATGCCACGTAGCGGTACGCCATCAGAACTTCTCGCTCATGAAGCGATTGATGCTGACGCTATTAGATATACTGTATTAAAGATGATATAGTAGAAGTAGAATAAAATTTATAATAATGTGATGTTATGACACAAGAAACAGTACAACCGGAGCGTCGACAGAAACTTCGTCTCTCTTTTAAAAATCATAATGTTGAAATTCCGTATTCACGTCAAAAGGAGTTTCTCAATGCACATGACCATGGTGAAGCGTCATGGCGTGTACAAAAGATTGCTGCGGAATTTATTAAGGGTTATGATTTTTTGGAAAAGTTTGATCGCAGTGTAACATTTTTTGGGAGTGCGCGAAGGAATTTTGATGACGCGGTTTACCATGAAGCGACGCAACTGGCAGGGTTTTGCGCCAAGATGGGTTTTGCGGTTTTTACCGGTGGTGGACCCGGTATTATGGAGGCAGCGAACAAGGGCGCGAGAGAGGCTGGTGGACTTTCTATTGGAATTAACATTAATTTGCCGCAACAAAATCGTCATCTTATAGAGCGTCGGAATCCATACATTGATCGCGGCGAGTCGTTTGATTTCTTTTTTTCGCGTAAGGTAATTCTCTCATATGCTTCTCAGTTTTATATCTTTTTTCCTGGTGGTTTCGGTACGATGGATGAACTTTTTGAGATGTTAACATTGATTCAGACTAAGAAAACATCGCCAGTGCCGGTATTGTTGGTGGGTAAGGATTTTTGGGATCCGTTGGTGGCATGGATTAAGGAAACAATGTTGGAGAAAGGTGGCGCAATTAGTCCGGAGGATCTTGATCTATTTCATGTTGTTGCAGATGCAGAAGAAGCAATGACATTTATTACAGCATGTTTGGCGCGTGATGAGCGACAATAGGGCTTATAGAGATGGTACAAATTACAAAGACAACAGGTAAGAAGCAGAAGTATGCACCGACAAAGTTATTACGGTCCTTGCGCCGTGCCGGTGCATCACGTGCCGTTGCAGAAACGATTGTTGCACAGATTCCTCTGCAGGAATCTATGTCAACGCAGGATATTCATAATTATGCGTTTCGGATGCTGCGGGAACATTATCCGCCGGTTGCTGCGCGCTATAATATTAAGGCGGCACTATTGCGTCTCGGACCAACAGGTTATCCATTTGAGAAGTTTGTTGCGGAAATTTTTCGTGCACGTGGCTATCGCGTGGCAACCAATCAGATTTTGCACGGGCGGTGCATTGCGCATGAGGTTGATGTTGTGGCAGAAAATGATGAGCGCAAGGTGTTTATGGAGTGTAAGTATCACACGCAGAAGCGTGCACGTTCCAATGTCAAGGTAGCACTCTATATTAAGGCGCGTTTTGATGATCTACGTGATGTTTTGCGTAGAGATGCCAGTGGTAAGAAAATTCAGGGTGTTATTATTACAAATACGGAATTTAGTCATGATGCGCAACGTTACGCACGTTGTGTTGCAGGTTTGGGACTGATTGAATGGCGTCGTCCACGTGGTTTTTCATTGGCGGAGTTGATTGATCAGACAGGCCTCCATCCCGTTAGCGCATTAACAAGTCTTTCACGTACGCAAAAAGATACACTTATGCGTAATGGTGTCGTGTTGTGTCGTGATGTGGCAAAAAAAATATCAGTATTGGAGCGGATGGGGTTAAGTGAACATAAACGCGATCGTGTTGTACGAGAAGCACGTGCAGTTTGTGCGTTACAAATGACGCTTTAAATATTTTTGATATCGTGCCGGTATTTGGATTTTAGTGCATGTGCTATACTATAAAGGAAATCCTTTATAAATGTACTGCCCATATAATCATAAAAAAGGAACGAAGGTTATTGATTCGCGCCTTGTGCAAAAGGGGCGTGCGATTCGGCGTCGGCGTGAGTGTTTGACATGTAAAACACGTTTTACGACGTACGAAGAGTATGAAGTGGCGCGGATAATTGTGGTGAAGCGTGATGATACACGTGAAGAATATCGACAAGAGAAAATTGCTGTTGGTGTTGCGAAGGCGCTAGAGAAACGTCCCGCAGAGCGACAACTGGATGAAATTGTGCAGGAAATTGAACAGAATATTTTCAGTATTGTTATTAAGAATGGTATAGTGACAAGTAGGCAAATTGGACGGACTGTATTGGATCACCTTGCGCAGATTGATGAGGTTGCATATTTGCGCTTTGCAAGTGTGTATAAATCATTTGGCAGTGCGCAGTCATTTCGCAAGGAACTTGGACGCTTACAGGAGCGATATAACAAATAAATAATCTATGACACAAGAACAGGTTATACGTTTGGCAATTGGACTGGTGGTAACGCTCTTTACCGCACTTGTGATTGGCGCAGTGATGACAGTTATCGAGGCATTGCGTTAGCAATTACTATGCTGTATTGCTTTTTACTTTTTTTCTCGGTATAATATAGGCATATGGGGACACTGTTTCATACATGGTGGTACCCGTATTTTTTACGGATGGATAACATGTCTCATAAAGTCTATTTTTGGAGCATTGGCTGTGCAATTTTTTGTACATGGAGTGCATTGATTGCTCTCGTTCGCATGACGACACCGACAGATACATTATCGCCATTACTCATCGGATTCTTTAGCACACTTTTTTTAGCATTATGGAGTACGATGACCGGTGTGATGACGCTACTGTGGTGTCGTCGCGAGCATTGCGTACGTGACCATCATCGTCTCTCACGTGCGTTACGACAGGGTACGTTGATAGCATTGTGGATACTTGTATGTATTATATTGCAATGGTATGGACTTCTTCTGTGGTGGACGGCATTACTCGTTGGTGGAGCTGTAGCGCTTTATGAGTTGCGTGTCATTCTCATTGCACAGAAATTTTAGTAGTAAATACAGGTTATGGCAACAAAGAAGACAACGAAGAAACAGAATTATGGCGCATCATCCATTCAAGTTCTTGAAGGACTTGATCCGGTACGCAAGCGTCCGGGTATGTATATCGGTGGCACCGGTATTGAAGGTTTGCACCACATGATCTGGGAAGTCGTGGATAATGCGATTGATGAAGCGATGGGGGGGTATGCAACACGGTGTCATGTTAAGATTTTGCCGGGTAATGAGGTGTCTATTAGCGATGACGGGCGTGGTATTCCGGTGGACATTCATCCGCAGACCAAAAAGTCAACATTGGAGACGGTCTTGACGGTGTTGCATGCCGGTGGAAAGTTTGGCGGTGAAGACAGTGGATACAAGGTTTCCGGCGGATTGCACGGTGTCGGTGTTTCTGTCGTTAATGCGCTTTCTGAGTACACTCGTGCACAGGTCAAGCGTGATGGTAAGATTTATCAGCAAGAGTTTAAGGCTGGTGTGACACAGGGAAAACTGAAAGTCGTTGGAAAATTGAAGACGAAAAAAGAAACTGGTACGACGATCACGTTTCGTCCGGATCCGACGATCTTTCCCGATACGACGTTTAGCTTCAAAGAAATCGTTAATCACTTGCGCCAGCAGGCATATCTTACGAAAGGTTTTCGGTTTATTATTGAGGACTATCGCGATCCGAAAGATCCAATGCAGCCGGCATCGTTTCCGCGGCAACATGGTTTTTACTTTGATGCCGGTATCGTGTCGTTTGTAACGTTTCTTAACCGTGGCAAGGATGTGCGTAACAAGGTGCCATTCTATGTGGAGAAGGAAGTAGATGGTGTTGCTGTTGAAGTGTCATTGCAGTATACACAGAGCTTCAAGGAACATCTCTACGCGTTTGCAAATAATGTTTATAATCCGGAGGGCGGTACGCATGTTGCCGGATTTCGTGCTGCACTCACGCGCGTGATCAATAGCTATGCAAAGAAGAATAACATTTTGAAAGAGAAAGATGGTAATTTAACGGCTGATGATGTGCGAGAGGGGTTGACAGCGGTAATTAGTGTTAAAATTACTGATCCGCAGTTTGAAGGACAGACGAAGGCAAAGCTTAATAATGTAGAAGTGCGCAGTGCGGTGAGTAGTGTTGTGGCGGAGGGATTGTTGCAGTTTTTTGAGGAAAATCCGAAAGATGCCAAGGCAATAATTGAAAAATGTTTGCTCTCTGCACGTGCACGTATTGCGGCACGTGCCGCAAAAGATGCCGTTTTGCGCAAAGGCGCGTTGGAAGGCTTCACGTTGCCGGGAAAGTTGGCGGACTGCTCCAGTCGGCGTGCGGAAGATAGTGAACTTTATATTGTGGAGGGAGACAGTGCCGGTGGTAGTGCCAAGCAAGGGCGTGATCGAATGTTCCAGGCAATCTTACCATTGCGTGGCAAGTTAGTGAATGTGGAAAAAGCGGCATTGGACAAAATCGTCAAGAGCGAAACGCTCAAACCGATGATTATTGCACTTGGCGCCGGTATTGGAGATACATTCAACATTGAGAAGTTGCGTTATCACAAGATTATTCTCATGGCGGATGCTGACGTGGATGGAAGTCATATTCGCACATTGCTCTTGACGTTCTTCTATCGGTACTATGAGCCGTTGGTGCGTCAGGGATATATCTACATCGCACAGCCACCACTCTATCAGATCAAAAAAGGCAAGCAAGTGGAATATGTCTACACTGATGCGCAAAAACATGAAGCGCTCAAGAAATTTGGCATTGAAGATAAGGACGTGACGGCGGATACCGATAGAACAGATGACATAAAGAAAAAGAATGGTGTACACATTCAGCGCTACAAGGGTCTCGGTGAAATGAACCCGGAGCAGTTGTGGGAAACAACAATGGATCCGACGACGCGAATGATGTATCAGGTGACAATTGAGGATGCGGAAGCGGCGGATCGCCTTTTTGATGTCTTGATGGGTAATGATGTTGCGCCACGCCGGACATTTATCCAGACGCATGCAAAGAATGTACAGAATTTGGATGTGTAAATTGGTGTACGGTTGCGGTAATCAATAGAAACATGGGAGCACTGATTAAAACGGCACAAGAAATTGTCGGCATGCGACATGTTGGCGCTTTTGCCACACAGCTTTTGGAGTGGCTTGTTCCGCAGATTACAATTGGCATGACAACAGATGATATTAATACACTCGTGCATGACTATCACGTGCGTCACAATGCAGTGCCGGCACCGTTAAATTATAATGGTTTTCCAAAAAGTGTATGCACATCAGTTAATAATGTTGTATGTCATGGTATTCCAGATGACACAACTTTGCGCAATGGGGATATTGTTAATATTGATATTACG
>CAZGWO010000008.1:0-11877 GCA_964528835.1 uncultured Pseudobdellovibrionaceae bacterium | reverse complement strand
CACTGCGTCTGTCCGATATGCGTTATCAATGCCCAAAGCGTCTCAAAGACATGCGAGTGTTGCGTAATGTGAAAACCAAGCAGTGACGGCGCCTGCGCCATTGCGATAATAATCGCCGCTGCCGACGAAAAACCCACCAACACCGAGTGCGGGATCAAGCGCATCAAAAACCCAAACCGCAACACACCGAGTATCAGCTGCACGATCCCGACCATCAGCGCCAATGTCAGCGCCAATACCGCATAGTGTGCCGACCCGACCGGCGCATACGGCAGCAGCACCGTAATCGTCAGCAGACTCACCACGCCCACCGGACTGGTCACCACATAGCGCGAACTGCCAAAAAACGCCGCCAGTGCCGTCGCACCCAACACCGCATACAGACCAACCTGCGGCGGCAACCCCACCAAAAACACATACGCCATCGCGTTCGGCATCAAAATCGCCGATGCTGTCAGACCGGCGATAATATCCTTGGGTAAATCTTCACGCCGATACCGTGGCAACCACGCGCGGAATGGTGTCAAAATATTTATAATATGTTGCAAAAATGACACATTCTTGCAAGATGGTCGTTTGCACATCTTCTCCTTTGGAATGTAGTAAAACGTCATAAAAGAAACTTAATAATACAGACCTATTATACACCTATTCTCTATACTGGCTATACCAATTTACACCGATTGCTATTACTGTTTTACGATATGTAAAATATGCTTAATATATCTGTCAACTAAAATAATACTTGTGTTACTATACTTAAATACTACAACGATCATTCATTGACATATATTATGCGCTTTTTCTCTTATGTGCACACTGCTACCATTCTCCAAAACAACATGCTATTCATCGCCGGCAATGCTACTGACGTACTTATTACCCACCATACATCACACTGTCTTTCTTGCGATCTTTTTGTGACATGCACACAAAGACTATACGAAACAAATAACAAAACCGCACGCGTAGTGCGGTCTTCTCCGTGCATCGTGGAGGGCTCGAACCTCCGACCATCTGGTTAAGAGCCAGGTGCTCTACCAACTGAGCTAACGATGCGTATGACTTGCGCCTGGGCGACTAGAGGGAATCGAACCCTCATTCTCGGTACCACAAACCGATGTCCTAGCCGTTGAACGATAGTCGCCATATACCCGTCCATGCACCTTCATAAAAAACACATGGCTCATATCATGTATACTGCCCCAGTATACCATGCAAAAGAAAAAATGCAAGCGTTATTATCACTCCACGCTATGATCCTGCGCAATGTCCAACTCCACGATAAACGTTGACCCCTTACCCTCACCATCACTCTCCGCCCAAATGCGTCCCTTATGGTCACGCACAATATTGTAACAAACATATAAACCGATGCCAGCACCTTCTGTGTTGAGCTGTTGCTTATCTGCGCGCGAAAACTTGGAAAAAAGTTTTCCGGCAACATCATCGGGAATACCAACACCAGTATCACGTACGCTAAAGCGCAGGTGTGTCGCATCATGTTGCCACACGCGCACCGTAATGCTTCCTTCTACTGTATACTTGATTGCATTATTAATGAGATTTGAAATAACCTCATGCATTTTGTTGTCATCAACATTTACCAGAGGCAGCGGCCGTGGTGGAATATCAATACGTAGACGTAACCCTTTCTCCCGCACCAGAATATCAAACGTTTCCGCCGTCTCACGAATCATCTCTTCAATATGTATTGGACGCATTGTATACTGCATCCGTCCATCATCAATGCGTGACATATTCAAAAGATTGTTTACAAGTGCGCCAAGACGCGTTATCGCACGTGACACTTTCGTTAGCATCTCCTGCGTCTTTACACCAATCACTTCACCGGTATCACCATCAAGCACAAGTGAGAGATACCCCTTCATTGCTGTCAATGGTGTACGCAGTTGATGCGCAGCAATGGAGAGCATATCTGACTTTGCCTTATCCAAACGCACCAATCGTTCATTGACAATATTGAGCTGTTTGGATAATTTTTCCGCACGCTCACGTTCCGTTACTTCCTCATCAAAAATACGCAACATAATTCGCGCAAAATACAGTATAATAACCAACACAATACCGCGATAGAGAATGTCTACAATGCTCTGCGAATTAATAAGGTCAATAACTAGAACAATAACGATAAGTGTCACAGTAAATGATGCAACAACCTGTCGCGCATGCACGACATGATAGCGATACACCGCATACGTAAAGAGGATAATCTGCAAAACAACGAGAAAGTTCGCCCATGGAAAAATCTTTATGCCAAACCATGGCATGAAATTCATTGCTCCCGATATACCGCTTAATAGGACACCGCTTAGAATAATCTTCGCGACAGTTCCTGTATTCTCACCGATTACCTTATGCTCATAAAGTATTGTTACAATTTCCAGTATACTCACAAGAAATGCTCCGCCGTATAAAATAATAATGAAGTACGGATAAATGATTCCTGCTTGAGGCCAATACGGGAAGTTACCAATACTCAAAAAACCATCAAAATACAAATTTGAAAAACTAAATCCTACAAAGAAGATTGTACCGCCATAGAACAGCCTTAGCACAAATTTCCGGCGCAACTTAAAAAATGTACAAATCCAATGATAGTACAAAATTGGTATAAACGTCGCACCAACATTTAAAATACCAATCCAAAAACGCGCATCGTAAACATTGTCAGAGGTAAGCCAAAAGTAATAGCCTAAACTCCAAACAACCATTGCAAGCATAAAGATAGCAAAGCGTAGAGAGACTGTATTCTTATCCTTCTTTTTACCAAAAAAAATTGCAACACCAACTGCTGCTGCTGTAATACCGTTGATTGCACCGGAAATCGCCAGCAACTCATTTGCCGGTGGAAGCGTAAAGTCTATCAGAGACAGCAGTGTAGTAATATTATGAAAAATAGAGGACATGTTTTCTTTTTGTGTTGTGTCTTTCCTCTATAATACCACACCGGTACTACTTGTCGCACCCCTTACGACAGTGGATCTGTGTATGAATATGGAAGTACGGATCGCGAATAACGGAAATACACGGTGCCGCAAAACCGCTACGCACGATTAGGTCTGCGAATTCCTTCTCCGTACGATAGAATGGCATAAGCCACAAAAGAACCCAATCCAAGAACGCTTTCTCATCATTTGGCGCGATGTTACACGTCAAATAGTGCCCTCTATCACGCAAGCGCTCTCTGATGTCACGTGAAAGGTCAATGACGTAGCGATCATTGCGATAATCAAGGAAACCGACCATTTCCACAACGTGTGGGCGCAGTCCACCTTTATCCGTCAGTGTCAAGAACGTGCGACGTGCCGTGCCATGCTTCACGTGAAATTGCTCCAAAAGGTCATGTTTCTTCGCTTTTGCCAGCGCATTACGCAACGCTTCTTCGTCAAGGTCAATCAATGTCACATCAACTCTAATACCATCCTCGTCACGTGCACGACGTACCGCCTCAATGACAGCATCTGCCGACCCCGATGCAATAGAAATCATCGTAATGTCCTTCACGCCGTCATCGCGCAGATCCCGAAAAATTCCCATTAATGTCCGCACGACAATAACGCGGCGATTGATCAGTGCACGGCGGTTTGCCATCGGACCGAAGAAAATACGCGCAAACCACAGTTCAATAAACCGTCGCTCCTTCTGCAAACGCTCTTGGACAGCATCCCAATGATAGCAGAGGTCCAGTGCCGGCTGACGCGTTGCATCCACTTTCATCGTATGGTTAACCGTACTAAAGAGGTCTACAAACGGACTGGAATGGTGATAGCGACTGCGCCCAATTGTCCAGAGCGCCTGAGAAAATGATGTGCGCTTCCCGATGAGATTTGCCCCGACAAAGACAATGCCTGCCACAAAAACGTTCCAGATAAACGCCTGTGCCGTTACAAAGCGCACAAAGAGACGCGTAAAAACGTTTCTTCGCGGTCGCTCCAATCCGGATCGCTTGGCATAGTAAATATTGTAGGCGTGGAGATGTGCTCGTGACATGGTCCTGATATTTATGAGTTAAAAGCGATCATCAATAAGTCGCATGATGTTCTTGGCACGTTCATAGTCTGTTGACCCAAAGGTTTTATCACTTAGTCTACTTGGATGAATTGGCTTATGAATGACCATATGCCATCGCATCAAGCCAATACGATTCAAACATACTGGAATAATTGGCACATTTGTCATACGTGCCATAATAATAAAGCTCTTATGAACATGCATATCCTGATCAATATATCGACGCACACCAGTTGGAAAGATACCTACAATCCCCTCATTCTTTTCCAAGATATCTACACACCGCTTCACTGTTGACACACCTTCCTTGATAATAATTGTGCCTGTTGCTCGAGCAAAAAAGACAGAAAACTTATACCATGCCACCCGCAAAAACTTCACAACTCCATTATGACGTTTCTTCAATAGTTTCACTTCTCGCTCCGCGTCCTTCATCATCATCTTTGTATTACGAAGTGACCTCTTTGCAATCCATCGCAAATGAAAACATAGAGGGAAAAGCGCAGTGATAATATAGGGATCAATGTACGACTCATGGTTTGCAGTGATAATATATTTCTCTCCACAATGTGAAATATTCTTACGTCCATGAACACTAACCATAAAGCTCAGAGGAATATATCCAACAATCCATCCAATCACATACATCAACCGCGTTTTGAGAAATTTCTTCATGGACAAATCCCTTTAGAAATAAACACTATATCATACATGCAAAACTTCATTCTGTCAACTCATGGTATGCATCGCCATAATCTCTCGCGCACCACCCGTGCAAAATCAACATCGTTTGGACAATAATCAAAAATGGCAAAATGACAAACATTATTCCCACAGACAATGTGAGATAATGCCAAGTAAGCGTAATAAAAATGCCCAATAAAGCAAAGTTTATTATTTAAAAATATGAAACTTTGACTGAGGCTGTGTATTGATCAATTTTTACAAATTTAATTATAACCACCACTGTTTTTTTTTCAAAAACATTATCACCGATTCAATTTGATTGTTTTTCATCATCCACCAACACGCCGTCAAAGTCCAATAATAAAACCAAATTATTCATTGTTCGTCAGATTATCCAATAAATCAATTTGGTAATTGATGCCATTCTTATCTAAAACGAAATCGCACTAGACAATGGTTTATCTGTAAAGAGCAAAATGACAGGAAACTTTCTTACAAACAATATGTACCCAAATAGCATCAGGGTCTTCTTTAAAGATTATTCGCAGTGATAGTACAGATAGTCACGATTTTTTTCACTGCTTTTTATAGAGCGCCATACATCCAAAAATTGCAGAAGAAGAATTGGATTGAAACAGAAAACACCGGATAAACCGGTGTTTTGAAAGATTTCTTCCGCAATGTAGAATGCTTAACGCTTACGCCACTGCGTTGCACGACGCGCCTTCTTCAGACCAGGCTTCTTGCGCTCCACGCTACGCGGATCGCGACGTAGATAACGTGCCGCCTTAAGAACCGGGCGCAACCCCTCATCAAACGCAACGAGTGCACGTGCAATGCCGTGACGCACAGCCTCAACCTGTCCCGTTACACCACCGCCACGCACAACAACAGAAACCACGAAATTCTTTTCTTGACCGGCGACAACCAACGGCGCAAGAAACTTTTTCTGAAGTCGCTCCTGCGCAAAGAAATCCTCCATTGCCTTTGTGTTAACAGTATGTACTGCTTTTGCGTTTTCAGCAGCCGGATAGAGCCGCACCTGCGCTACTGAAGACTTCCGACGACCAACACCGTAGATGTAGGTACCGGTAAACAAATCCGCCTGCTTCTGTGACTTCTTGCTCACACTCTTTGCGCTCTTTTTTGCCACATTCTTTACTACTTTCTTCGCGCTCTTCTTTGTTGTTGCTTTCGTTGTTGCCATAATGCTATTAGTATCAAACTCATTATTCGTGCGTAATTGTTACATTCGTATGTCCATGTTCCGCACCATTGTAAACATGCAAGCGACTCATCATCTTCGCACGCAACTTGTTCTTTGGCAGCATACCATAGACTGCATTCTCTATCACCTTACGGGCATCCTTCTTAATCTGATCCTTCAACGTAATTGATGAAATGCCACCGGGATAACCACTAAAACGATGATATGTCTTCTGTTGCATTTTACGACCGGTTGCCACGATTTCTGCCGCGTTAATCACAACAACAACATCACCACCATCAATGTGTGGCGTGAAATCAACCTTATCACGACCGGAAACAGCCTGCGCAATCTCTGTTGCAAGGCGACCCAAAACCTTGCCACGCGCATCAAAAAGATGTACATTTCGATCAATATTCTTTTTTTTCATGACTGTAGACATAAGCCGGTATTCTAAAATTATTCTAAACAAATTCAATTAACGCCATCTTTGCACAATCGCTATTGCGTGGTGCCATCTTAACAACGCGCGTATAACCACTATCACGGTCAGCGAAACGATCCAGATTCTTCATCAAAGATTGTACAGCAACACGTGGGATATCTTTCTGAATCTTACGCACAATCACATACTGTTGCGCACCTGCTTTCTGACCACGCTTTGCCTTCGTGATAATACGATCAATACGCATCTTAAGTTCTTTTGCCTTTGCTTCTGTTGTCACAATGCGTCCGTGCATAATAAGACTTCCCAACATCGTACGCATCAGCGCTGTACGTTGCGCACGTATGCGACCAAATTGTCGTCCTGTTTTCCGATGTTTCATATGCTAAAATCTATGCATTTATCTATTACTCCTCCTCCGTGAGAGCCATATCATATGCTGTCAACACTGCAATAACTTCTTCTACACCCTTCTGGCCCATGCCATCAAGACCCTTCAGCTCATCTTTCGTCAATGCCGCAACATCACTAAGTGTTGTAAGCTTTGCACTCTCAAGAACATTAATTGTACGTGTAGAAAGCTCATCAATAGCAGATAGTGCTATCTCACCAGTTACACCGGTAGCCGTATCAACATCACTTTTATCAATAGCGGCAAGTGCCGTAAACTGCTCCATAAGAATTGCAACACCACGATCAAATGCCTCTTGTGGCGTAATGCTGCCATCTGTTTCAATATCTAACATTACTCGATCGTAATCTGTTCGCTTTCCAACGCGCATGTTCTCAACGGTATAATTCACGCGACGAATGGGTGTAAAAATTGCATCAATTGCAATTTGGCCGATTTCCTTTTCATCACGCACTTGCTGATCTGATGACATATAACCAATACCTGTCTGCACTTCCAGCTCCATTTCCAAATGAACCTTTTTGTCTGTAATCGTTGCAATAACGTGATCAGGATTAACAATTTCAACATTTGCCGGCGTATCAATCTGTGCTGCTGTCACTGTACCTTCACCTTTTGCTGAAAGTGTCATCGTTACGGGACCATCAACAAATGATCGCACGCGTACACGCTTAAGGTTCAAAATGATTTGTACAACATCCTCTACTACACCATCAATACCGGAAAACTCGTGCGAAACACCGGCGATTTTCACAGCTGTAATTGCGCTACCACTCAGAGATGATAACAGTACACGACGCAACGCGTTACCAATCGTCGTACCATATCCCGGATAACATCCTGAAATCGTAAATGTGCCGGCATGATCGCCTGTTACTGTGTACTCTGGTGCTTGCGGTGTTGTAATCTTCATAAGAAATACGTTAAAGTATGTTATATGCAATGCAACTGAACTTGTGTTACTCTACCGTTATTTTGAGTAAAACTCAACAACAACTTGTGGATCAATCTTGTAACCGATATCATCACGTTGTGGCAGTGCCGTAACCTTTCCTTCCCATGTTTTTGCGTTAAAGAGAAGCCATGCCGGCGTATCTTTCTTGTCTTTCAGTATCTCCGTCAATGCCGTAAAGTATCCATTATCCTTTTTGCGCGGATTAATAGAAACTACATCACCAACAACAACGGCATATGATGGAATATCAACCTTTTTCCCATTGACAAAAATTGCACCGTGATTGACAATCTGTCGCGCCTGTGCACGCGTTATCGCAAAACCGAGGCGATAGACAACATTATCCAAGCGCATCTCTAAACGCTGCAAAAGACGATCACCAATCTTTCCGCCACCCTTTGCAGACTCACGATAGTGTTTACGAAATTGCTTTTCCATAACGCCATAGAGCATCTTGATCTTCTGTTTCATTGCCAACTGACGACCATATTCACTATTTGCCGGGCGACGCGTCTTACCGTGTACGCCTGGCGGATACGGTTTCTTCACTGATGCATCATTGGCGGCGCCGGTACGTTGCTCACCGAAACGACGAAATTTTTTACATTTTGGTCCAATCTGACGTCCCATAATAATCGCTTAAAATATATTGTTTACAATTTTATCATCACTACACGCGACGTGGCTTACGCTGCCGACATCCGTTATGCGGAATAGGTGTAACATCCTTAATAGAAAGAATAGTTAAGTCGTTATTTGCAAGTCCACGAATTGACGCTTCACGACCACTACCAATTCCTTTCACAAAAACATCAACCTCACGTAATTGATGCTTCTTCACCTTTTCCGCAACATCACGTACGACCTGTGTCGCAGCATATGGTGTTGCCTTTTTAGCACCTTTGAATCCTAAAGAGCCAGCACTTGACCATGCAAGAACCTTCCCAGAACGATCTGTCAATGAAACAATCGTATTGTTATATGTACACTTGATGTGTGCTTGACCCTGTGCAACAATATGACGTCCTTTTTTACGCTTCTGCTGTGGTGGCGTCGCTGGTGCATTTTGCGTTTCTTGTACTTCTTCTGTCATAGAAATATTTACTACTACAAAACTAAAATTAACAACCCTATAGATTTTTAGGTCTTAGATACTGTACGACGTCCGGATCCCATTGTCGTACGCTTATTACCGCGCACAGTACGACTGTTTGTCTTTGTACGCTGTCCACGTACCGGTAAACCAAGAATGCTCCGCATGCCACGATAGCACCGAATATCACGGAGTCGCTTAACATTCATTCTTACTTGATGTTTCAATTCACCTTCTACATGATAGTTTTTTTCAATCACCTCACGCAACTTCGTCGCCTCACTATCGGTAACATCTTTTGCGCGTGTGTTTGGATCCATACCAACGCTTTCTATGATACTTTTTGCGCGTGTGTGACCAATGCCATAAATTGCCGTCAATGCAATGACAATTTTTTTATGATCGGGAAGATTGATGCCTGCAATACTAATCATACGTGTTTCTCTATCTTAATATCTTATACTATCCTTGACGTTGTTTATGCTTTGGATTTGAGCAAATAACATAAACACGTCCACGACGGCGAATCACTTTACAATTATTACAAATTTTCTTTGCTGATGCGCGAACCTTCATACGTAATCAATAGTAAATAATAATGAAATATTTAAAACACCGATAGTGTAACGTATCCCGTTAAAGACGTCGCGTAATACGTCCTTTTGATAAATCATATGGACTCATCTCAACAATCACACGATCACCTTGGAGCAAGCGAATGTAGTGTACACGCATCTTACCGGAAATATGTGCCAACACTTCATGTCCATTGTCCAGCTTCACACGAAATGTCGCACTTGGAAGCGATTCTTCCACAACACCTTCTGCACTAATTACATCTTTTGCCATTTCTTCAATTTCCCTCTATTTATAATGTAGAATTTTTTTCGCTATCACCAAATGAACGTTTCTTGAGGGCACGTACAATATGATCATATAGCAAAAATACGATTATTGCAACAAAAAAATGCGGGCATGAAATTTCATGTGAAAAGAAAGCAGTCCTAATTCCTGAAAATTCTTATTGCGTGCCTTCTCATCCCCAACTAATCATCATGTGTATGCCACACATTATTTTTGTTATCTCTAATACTATGCGAAAAACATATTTCTGTCAACACACTTGGCATTATTGTTTAACAATAACCGTGATGGATCCTTTATACCATGGCAAACGACCCATAAGAAACCCAACATTATATCGCAATTCCGCACTTTCAATACCAGGAAAATCTGACAATATCTGATCAACATTTTTACGTTTTGCACCGGCAAGTGCACGCTGTATAGCACCAGTATCAATTTGCGGAACAATACGCGATGTTGCACGCACTTTCAATTCCAATACTTGCTTCTCAAAATCAGCAAGTGATGGACTATATGTCAAGACAACATCTTGTGGTACAAATTGCTCATTACCAACTTTATCCTTTAACGCTTTTGTTGCCATAATCATAATATCCGTCTCGCTAAATGCCAGTGCGCGCGCGACAACACGTACCGTATAATCAAAAGATGATGCGGCAACACCTTCAACAATCTGTGGTTCTGACGAAAGCACCTTTACTGTGATTGCATCATCAAGAACTTTCTTTCCCTGTTTCTGCGCATCACGTTTAACGTCTTCTTTCACTGCAGCAATCGCTTCATCGCGTGCCTTTTGTTGCGCACCTTCCAGATCTTCCTTCGTAACAACCGTCTGCGTACCACCTTCTGCACTTCCACCGATCATTGGCTTCTTTGACTCCGCCCAAAACGCTTTATAACGTGGTGATCCTTTAAATCCCGGAATACTGAATTTACTCGGACCAATATTTGATGCCTCGCCGGGCTTATCTGCAATAACCGTCGCAACAACACTGCCGGGTACCGTCACGCCATCCTTCTTATGCGTACCGGGCACTGTAACGCTATCTACAAGACGAAAAAGTACACCATCATCCGTCAGTAAACGTGTTGTTGCCACCAACTTCTGTGGTTTCGTACTGTAATTATTGTAAATCGTTACACTGCCACGCGCTTTATAACTACCTGCCGTTGACGTACCGGTTGCGTGTACCGTTACTGTCTTCTCAAGATTTTTCTCCAAAAGAATAAGACCTATGCGCTTCTGATCAAATGCCGTTTCTGTCTGTGTTGCATCCGCAGTAACATTAATGGAAACAGATTCTTCACGCACTGTCGGCATCAATACAACTGTTACACGTGGCAAAAAAATCATTGCACCAATTATACTGCATACAACAAGTGCGCCAATACCAAATAAAAGTGTCATGCGCTTCATTGGCATTTTTTTTGTGTGTGCATCTTCCGGTGCATGCACATATGGTGTCATATCTTGCACATTAGAAGAGGAAAATGGAAAGTGTTTTGACTCCGATTTTTTTTGTGGCGCGTGTTCTGCATGAAAGTTGTTAGACTTCCGTCGCCCAAAAAAGTCACGTACCTCTTTCTGCTTGTGTTCATCCATCATATACGGTGCTGTATGTGATGGCGATTGTTGGTGTATAGCTGCAGGATCATGCTGTTCTGATAAAGTTCTTGCTCTCTGTGTCTTTGACATGGCAACGCTCTGTTGTGACGTCATAGCCTGTTGCGGTGTCACAGTAGAATGCATATCCATCATGCCAGCACCTCGCATTTTTGTATCTTGCGGATGTGACTGTAGCTGCTCCTGCTGTTGTGTCTGCATTCGATCAAAAGCTTCAGCAGCTCTCCGAATTGACGCTGATTCTCGTGCAAGTTGTTGATGATGAGCATCTCTCTCTTCCTCTTCCACATGAGATTGCTGTGTTGTATCACTACCCATAACATTAACATCATCACGACGCACTTCATTAACAGAGTCATCATAATACGATGACGAACCAATCTGCGTTGATCGCGTGTTCTCTACCGATGACTCGTTCTCCGCATGTGCAATACCATCAATCTCACTGAGATGCTCATACGTCGTAATACCAATTTTCTGCGCTAAAATTTTCCCATATTCATCAGTTGTTACAATAGCAACATCTTTTTGTGCTTTCTGTGCTTCACGAAG
>CAZGWO010000007.1:0-12048 GCA_964528835.1 uncultured Pseudobdellovibrionaceae bacterium | reverse complement strand
TGAGCGAGTTTTTTCAGTCTTGGATAATCAAGACCTTATAACCCTTTTCTTTTCCACGCTTTCACGCCCATAGTTCATAAAGGCCTATGGGAGCCCAAAAAACTTACCACTCTTCCGAGCGGCATTTTGACCATAAGGTGTATTACAGGCAAAATGCCGCTGATAAATGTAGCACAAGGAATTGTATTAAATTGTTAAAGAGTTTACATATCGTATCACTCGTATGCGGTGATACGATATATAAGCCCGGTCTCATTATTTAGAGAGCATTTCTACAGGCCATGAGTGGTTAGGTCATCGCCTGCAGCGGAAACACTCTAAAAGGATTCCGTGCGTCGTCATGCCGTTGGCGCGGGTATCACGATGGACCCACTCACGCTACTAAGATTGCATACAGGCGTTCTCTTTGCTCGAGAGAAACATCCTTATTTCACTTTTCGTTGAAAGGCATGCATCATGCGACAATGAGCAATGCTGATTTCATAAGATGAATATTCTCTATTTTTGTGCTTTCATCGACTCTCCAAACCTCTGCCTAAAAAGGTTTCAAAGAAAGAATACAACGCACACATCTTACGAAAACTATACTAAAGAACTTTTTTTGTACTGATCACTTTTATGACCAGTAATCTATTGGATTTATTGCAATACCCAACAGATTACTAATCAAAAAACAGCGAATCCTCATGCGAGAGTCCGCTGCCTTATTACGTGCCACGTCCTCTCTCCTCAACGTGTTGTTAAACTCATCTGCGCCGGCGCCTAAACCTTTGCAAAGAGTACTTCCTTCGATGACAAGCATAATTTAGCATATCATTAATATTTTGTCAAGTCCTTTGTAACATATCCATTTTCAACTATATCGCAGATCTGCAGTTTACTTCCAAAAATTCTACTTAAATAGCATACTTGCCTCACTGTGCGCAAGTTCTGATGGTGATTGCGGAAGGAGTCCGGTGAGTGATAGCGCGACAACTGCCGGATGGATGCCGGTGATGCCTGTCACTGCGGCGCGGTCAATCGTTACGTACTGCAGCGAATTATCGCTACGTGTACCACGGTGTATAACACGCAGAATTTTCTCTACCATAAACGTAATTCGCGCATTCACAGCGCTTCCAAGGTGGTTATACCATGGTGTACTAGCATGGCTGATACGAGTAGCGGTTGCATTGCGTACTGTCGATGATAACCGTTGTTGTGCAAATTCATTACGCCATGCCCGTGTAATAATACGCTCAATAACAGTCTTATCCTGTTTTACTACATGCTTTTTTTGTAAAGCTTTCTGTGTTTTTTGCAATGGAATGCTCCACGCCCATCCACCACCATTGCGCTTTAATCGCTTACGATAAACAGCGTTAACCGGAATACTCTTATATCCATCAGGTATTCTGTATGTCACACGTTGCGCAACGCTCCCATCCGGTCGCCGTAATTCTACAACACCACCTTTATTGGGCAAAGTGATTGCTGCATGGTGCGCAAAGATTTGCTTCTCCTTTCCTGCACGCAACACAATTTTGCGACGCATTGGATGATTAACCATCTTCTTACGATCACTACCGGTTGCAATACTCCACTTACGCAGATTAATATTTTTCTTATCAGTATTTTTTATAATGAGATACTCCACGTCTTTATCAGGACCGTCCGGATTCGGTGCTATAGTGGTAATTTTAATATTTTTTGTCCGTGGATATTTATGTACCGCAAGTGATACTGTACGCACAACATCTTCACTGCCATCACCTACACGTAGCAACACTGTATAGTAACCGGTTTTTGTATATGTGTGCGTTGCATTACGCTTATAACTACGATGTCCGTCGCCAAAATCCCACCGATAAGACAATGCTTCCCCATCACCATCCTTTGCACGCACAGAAAAATGTGCCGCAATGTTCTTAAAGACTTTTTTATCAATTGCTAATGATGTTATGATTGGCGCATTATTAAAAATGTTACGCGCACCATGTGTACGATACTTACTCCACCGATACAAACCATTATCTGTACGATTCAATGAAACATCTTCCGGCGCGCTACGCTCATAGCGTAGTGCATCAACGACAACAGGTAACTCTGTGCCAGGCGCCCAAAGCGTTACGGATTCATGACTATTATTAAGCGCAAAACCAAACATCTGTCGTGTTACGACATAGTATCCACGTGGTGCGATTTCCGTATTACGCGGAAATCTATAGCGCCCGGATGTCGATGCGTCACCAATCACCCAACCATAAAGATTAACCGTTTTTGTACCAGGATTAAAGAGTTCAATATACTCACCGGCGCGTTCATTACCAGAGGGATTTGGCAATACCTCATTAATAACAACCTTCTGCCCACTGTATGGTTGTACACACGGATCAGTACGCAACAATGTATGCATACATTGTTGCGCAATGTATGCGCGACCGCTGTTGCGTGTAATGTACTCCTGTTTTGTCGGGTTACGAACACGGTTGCGCAACACAAGTCCATCTTGCAGGATACTGCCATTTGTCGGTGCGTCACCCCATGCAATCGTATCAATAACCTCCATATGGTTACCGTCATCAAAGATTAGTGCAACTGCCGTATTATCACTTAACGTCTTTGTATTAACAATAGATGCTCGCTTGGCAAAACGTGATTTTTTATATGTCCAATAAAACAATGTACCGGGCGCAATAGTGTCATTTTGTGTAAATGATGATGCGATGCTAACATTTTTCACTATCGGCACACCTTTATGCATACCGTTATAAAGCTTGCGTAATTTATAGTAACGTAGAGATACGCACGTATCAGCATCATTACGCAATGCGATGATGTCGTTGCGTGATGACATCGTATCACCAATGCTGAGAAATGCAATGCGCACCCGATCACTATACAATACACATGCATCATCAGAAGCATCATCACCGCTTTTCGTCACATGATCATGTTGCGGTTGCATTACCTTTAATCCTTCCATGTCACCACCTGACGTATCATGTATCGTCACACCAGCATTCTTCTTGGAACTATCAATGCTATGCCGACGCTTAACAGTTTTCGATGTATCCTTCATCCCGCCACCAACATCTCTATCAGATACTGTTTCTATAGATTTCTCAGATGAGCGATGTTTATTACCTGCAGCATTAACATCACGATCATTATTTATCATGACACCAGTGACCGTTTCCCCATCCATTGATGCACTCGTTGTATGCGCACCACCATCATTACCACTTGCCACAACAACGTCGGCTCCAGTATTTGTTACATATTCTTGCTGAGCACTGGGAACAACCTCTTTACTCACAACGGCATTCGATACAGTGGCACTATTTTTCACATCAGATATTTTCTTATCCGCAACGGCATGTCCTTTATGTGATATTGACGCATTTTCTTCCGATGTATGTAGCACATCATGACCACTATCCGGCGTAACAATATTTGCACCTGTAGTAGGATCAATTACATCATGTTCTTGTGCAAAAACATTCTGTATTAAGATAGTTGCAATCATTACCACGCAACAATAAAAAAACTCTGTACGCATAACTTGCCACCAATCACCACTACCTCTTCATTGATTCCTGATAAGCTTTACGTTGATATTCCAACAGCATTGCTTTCACTGCATACGGATTTGGTACGCGACGAAAGAGGAATCGCTCATTTTCCGCAGCTGTTTGAACCTCCACATCCCCATAGTTTAAAATTGTTGGGATAATACCTTGCACCTTACTTGTAATATCCTGCACTGTATGAAAGTGTAATTCACTCACGTAACGTGAAAAAAGACCCTTTTGCTCAATATTTACTACACGCTGATCTGTAACAATCCACACGTCAAGCCAGTAATCAATCCACAATAAAAATCCGTACAACCAGAGAATTGTTATAATAATACTATTTGCAAGCAACATAAACAGCATCGTGTGGGATAAATTGAGAGCACGTTCAATTAGATCCACAAAAAATAAACTACTCAAAGCCGCTATGGCAATAATTGCAATAAATATGTAATGTACCGTAATATCAAACCAGTGACGATGAATTATTGAAATAATTTTCTCATCGTCATGCTGTCCACGAAAATGGTACTGTGATAAATCATCAATGCGCTGTATCATACTATTTTACTACTTAAAATGCCTCAAAAGTATCAGTATTTACATTAACATGCGTATCTCTTTCTGTTTCAGACATAATATTTTTTACGCGAATGAAGAGAACTAACTGTATCACAATTAATAAAACCGTTACAATGCCAAAAAATACAATAGTGCGGCGTGCAAGTTTCTTGTTAATAGTGTATGTATGTAAATGATACACAATTACAAACGCCAAGATGACATACATCAACACACCTATAAGAAAAAATATTGTAACCATACCTGTTTCTGCTATATAGTATCAACTCTATATTCCCATCTTATCACGCATTGCACGATAACGCACTGGAATATCATAATGTAGATGTTTAAATGCCGCTTCCAACGCAACGCGGCCACGTGATGTACGCATAATAAACCCACGCTGAATAAGGTACGGTTCATAAACCTCCTCAATTGTAAACACTTCTTCAGAAAGCGCAGCTGCCAGTGTTTTAACACCAACTGGCCCGCCATGAAATACTGTAATAATTTTCTCTAAAAGCTCTCGATCCATAAGTTCCAATCCACTCTCATCAATATCTAAAAGTTTCAGCGCATCACAAACGACATTATATGTCACTTTTTGAAAATCATGCGCTTGTGCATAATCACGAATGCGTCGCACGAGACGGTTTGCAACACGTGGTGTCTGTCGTGAGCGACGCGCAATTTCCTTAACGGCATGTGTATCAATATCTATTTCCAAAAGCTTTGCACTCCGTGTTACGATTTGCGCCATTTCATCAAGTGTATAGAAGGTAAGTTTATACGTACTGCCAAAGCGATTGCGTAGTGGATTTGATAATACTCCCATCTGTGTCGTTGCGCCAACAAGTGTAAATTTCGGTAAATCAAGTTGCAATGTTCGTGCACTAGGACCTTTGCCAACAATAATGTCAATCACACCATCTTCCATTGCCGGATAAAGAACTTCTTCAATCGTCTTACGTAAGCGATGAATCTCATCAATAAAAAGCACATCTCCATCAGAAAGATTTGTAAGAATAGATCCAAGATCACCAACACGTTCAATAGCCGGTCCACTTGTTACCGTAATACCAACACCCATTTCTTTTGCGATAATATGTGAAAGTGTCGTTTTACCAAGTCCTGCGCTACCATAAAACAAGATATGATCAATTGCTTCCTTACGCTTTATGGCAGCATCAATAACAATACCAAGATTACGTTTAATTGCACTCTGGCCGATGTATTCACTTAATGACTGTGGACGCAATGCGCGGTCAATAGATTGATCGTCGCGCAATGCGCTGGTGCGTGTAGGCATATCTTGCTGTGATTGTACAGGAGAAACATCAATAGTCATGGCACACTAGATTATCATGAGATTATTAATGCATACATAATACTTGACAAACAAGCAAACACATGCTAATATTGCTCGTTGTGCGTAAAAATACTGTATGCACAATACTTAAAAAAAGTGCTTATTGCTCTGTAGACCCATGGGTGGCCCTATCTTTTCCACTCATGACGAGATGGTGTGTCCAGATCGGGCAGGATGGTTATCGTGTTTATCACGATATACTGTACTTCACCTCGACGTACAATCTTTTTCCGAGACCACAGATCCCGGATTGCGTCTACAGAGTAATCAGTGCTTTTTTATTATACCTCACATTATATTTTTACGCTTCCCTAGCGAACATCTGCAATAATTTTTGTTACAACATGATCACCACAAAGATTATTAACCTGTGCAATAATATCATTACGACGCATCCATACCTCTTGCGCCCACAAAGCACTCTCCACAGAAACAATTAGCACATTTTTTTTACACGCTTGCGCAACAACAGCAGCGCCACCACGACGACCATACTCTGCACGAATGTAGCGATTTACAATGTAGAGAATCGTTTTTTCATCAATAGTAATCGCATTACGTTGTTGCTGATACTTTTGCGGAATCTTCACACCATCACTTGTAACATGACAATCCGCGCATCCGCCACTAACACGCTTTTTATATCGATTAATCGCAACAGAAAAACGCTTCATATATCATACTACTTACGAATCGGCATCACGAGATAGAGAAATTTCTCATGTGTTGCCGAACGAATAACTACCGGCGCTGTGGGGTTGGAAAACGCTATACGCACTTTTTCGCCACCGCAACGACTCACACCATCCAAAACATAACGCGTATTAAGAAAAAGATCTTGCGCATCACCATCAACAATCGCATCAATCGTTGACACGTTTTCACCACGTTCCTGCGATACAGCGCGAACTGTTAATGTATTTTCTTCAGCATTAACAGTGATACGCATATCACTCGTTGTTGCATTAGCAAATACATCTGCAAGGCGTAATATTTTTTCAAAAACAACACGATCAACAGTAACGACTGTTGTATGTTGTGTTGGGATAATTTGTTGATAATCAGGATATGTACTTGCAATGAGACGTGAAACAATCGCAACACCATTGATATTATAGAAAATCTGCCCGTCATCAATATACATCTCTATTACATCAACATTACTGTCCGACAGCACGTGAAGAACTTCTGCAATTGCACTCATGGGAACAATAATCGGATCACCGTTATAATGACACGCACCGTCATCTATTGCAACAATTCCCTCGCCGAGACGAAAACCATCTGTTGCTACAATATGCATTTGTTCTGATGAAAACGTCATGTAAACACCGGTTAACTCCGGTCGCGCTTCTGTCTTTGCAACACTGACAGACACACGCGATACCATTGCACGAAAAACATCGGCACGTACAGCAACACGATGCTTGTCGCTGGCACGCTCCGGAATCGGTGGAAAATCGGCAGGGTTAAAACCTTTAATTTTTACACGAGATGTACCACTTGTAACCGTAACACTAAAATCAACCTCTCGTTGTAATGTAACTTTTGCACCTGCGTCCAATGACGCAATAAAGCTTACCAATAATTGCGGCGGAATTACAGCACTACCATCAGCTTCAATTTTTCCACCAATCACAATACGTACGCCAACATCGAGATTTGTTGCGACACAGAGAATCGCATCATTCCTTACAGTAAGTGTAATATTTTGCACGATTGGTAATGTGGCGTTCTTTGCAACAGCTTTTGCACTATAGCGCAATGCGCGATCAAGGTGTTCTTTGGTACAAGTAAATTTCATATGTATGATAATTATCTATATAGTATTATAGTTTATTATTATTAGCCTTGTGGAAACTGTGGGAAACGTTGTTATAGGCTGTCTTGTTAGGTAATACAGTGGTGTGGAAAGTGTGTTGATGATTTATCATGTTTTGTGGATATGTGATATTAGTACAGATTCACACAGCTTTTCAATGGTTACATACACAGCATTTTACACATACTTTTGCATATTATACACAGAGAATTCACAGAGCGCGCAATTTTTTTCTAATTTCGTCAATGGTTTTTTTAAGCGCGGTATCTGATGTAAGTGTCTTTTCGATTTTGCGACAAGCATGCATCACTGTTGTATGATCGCGTCCACCACAATGTGTGGCAATTTCCGGATAGGAGTATGTGAGTTCGTTGCGTAAAATGAACATGGCAATTTGTCGTGGGTAAACGATTGTTTTTTTACGCACTTTTCCAAGGATATCTTCCGGCGTAATATTGAAATGTTCTGCCACGATCGTAATAACGGATTGCGCATCATGTGTCGGACGTTTATTGATAATTGTTGGTGCAAGGATTTCCTCGACAACATGTAGTGATGGAATGCGTTGCTGAAATGTGCAGAGCGCCGCAACTTTATTGAGCGCGCCTTCTAGTTCGCGAATGTTACTTGCGATATTTTTTGCGATATAGCGTGCAGCGTCTTCTGGTAGAATGATATCTTTTTCCTCGGCTTTTTTTTGAAGAATTGCAACACGTGTTTCAAAGTCAGGTTGACTGATATCCGCAATCATACCACCTTCAAAACGTGAGCGAAGACGATCTTCCAATGTGGCAATCGCATGTGGTGGGCGATCACTGGAAATGATAATTTGTTTGTTTTGTTGGTAGAGGAAATTGAATATATGGAAAAATTCATCCTGTGTTTTTTCTTTGCCGGCGAGAAATTGTACATCATCGATAATGAGGAGGTCGATGGTTTGGTAGAATTTTTTAAAGTCGGAAATTGTATTATTGTGAATGGAGTCAATTAATTCGCTTGTAAAACGCTCTGATGACGTATAGAGAATACGCTTATGTGGATGCTGTGCAACAACAGCATTGCCGATTGATTGCAAAAGGTGTGTTTTGCCAAGCCCAACGTCACCATAGATAAAGAGTGGATTATATGCCGTACCAAGTGATTCACTGACGGTGCGACATGCTGCATGTGCCAATTCATTATGTTGTCCGACAACAAAGTTATCAAATGTGTAGCGCGGATTGAGAAAAGTTGTGTGATTTGATGTGTGTTGCATGCGTGGCACATCTTTTTGTGGCTGTTGCGGAATCACTTTTTGTGGCGCCTTCTTAAGGATGTTATTGATTGTACTTCTGCGTGACGATGATATTGGTTTTTGTGCGACAGCATCAATGGTGCGATGTCGTGCGTTATTGCCACCTTGTGTAAGAATACAACGGAATGTTGTAATTGTTGCATTGTGGCTCTGCAGTGCGTTCAATACAATAGTCGCACATTTCTTTTCAATCCACTCTTTTGCAAAACCGTTTGGTGTAATAATGGTGGCACAACCATTGTCAATGGATTGTATGGATGTGTTTTTGAACCATGTAATAAAGTTTGCACGTGATATAGAGAGTTCAATTTCCCCAAGTGCTGAGTTCCAGAGTGCAACGAGATCCATAGCAGTATACAAAATTTTTAGGAAGTTAGTGGATAAGTGCAGTATACCATAGAGAATACTCTGTGATGTGTATAAGTTTATAACTCTGTGGATAAAATGTGAATAGATATCATATTTAAATAAAAAACCGCTAAAGTAAGCGGTTTTTTACAAAAGATATCAGTCAATGTTTTCCACAGATTGAAGTGGTGGCAACAGGGTATTAGTGGAATGTATTGCTATGTTAATGATTTTTCAACAATCTCTTGTGTATAAACGTTAAGAACATCACCTTTTTTGATGCGTGTCGTTGTTGCACATGTTAGGCCGCATTCTTTACCTTTTTTTACAGTTGCAACATCAACCTTACCTTGTTGTAGATTTTCAATGATACCAGTGCCAATATGTTTTTCTCCGCGCATAATGGTAACGTGTGCGCCTTTCGTAATATACCCATTGGTAACGGTGCCGCCGACAATCATTTTTTCTTTTTCTGTACGGAAAATTCCGAGAATATCAAGTGTGCCGGTATCGGTGCGCACAACCTCTTGTGGTAATTGTGCAATGAGTTCTTTCGTAAGATCGTCAACAAGTTCATAGATAATGGAAAATGTGCGAATCGTAACATCTTTATCTTCTGCAAGACGTTTTGCGACAGATGTTGCATGTACATTAAATCCATAAATGATTGCGTTGGCACTTTGCGCAAGTTTAACGTCGGATTCGGTGATGTCACCAACATGTGTACTGATGTATTGAATGGCAATTTTGTCTTGTGGGATAGTTGCGATAATTTGTTCAACTGCTTCAATAGATCCTTGCACATCACCCTTGAGAATAATCGGAAGCTTCGGTGTGTCTTCATCGGTATTTGTGATAACATGACCTTTTGTTGATCGTTGTGCTTTTGTGCGTGCTGCTTGCTTATCGCTCATTACTTGAACAACGTCATTAACATGAGGTGTGTCATTGAATCCATAAAGTGTGACGGCGGCACTTGGTGTCGCGCTGTCTACGCTGCGACCTGTATGATCTTCGATGCGTCTAATACGTCCATGTGTTGCGCCGGCGCTAATATCTTGCCCAACTTTTAACGTTCCCGTTTTTACGACAACAGTTGCAACAGATCCTTTTTTGGGATCTGTATGTGCTTCAAGAACAATGGCGAGTCCGTCACGCTTAACATCTGCACGAAAGTCTTCAACTTCAGAGAGGAGAAGAATACTTTCCAGGAGTTCATTAATGCCGATATTGTTTTTTGCACTGATTTCATTTGCGATAACTTTCCCGCCCCACTCTTCAATAAGGATGCCGTGATCGGCAAGTTCCTGTTTTACTTTGGCGACGTTTGCAGTCGGCTTGTCGATTTTGTTGATCGCAACGATTGTTGTGATATCTTTCTCTTTTAGATAAGTAATAACCTCTTTTGTCTGTGGGCGAATTCCATCATCTGCCGCGATGATTAAAATTGCAATATCGGCAATGGAAGCACCGCGTTGGCGCATTGCGGCAAAGGCCGCATGGCCGGGCGTGTCAATGAATGTGATAAATTTGCCACGTTTTTTGACTTGATAAGCGCTGATATGTTGCGTAATGCCACCGGCCTCAGTGTTGGCGACAGATGATTTGCGAATTGTATCGAGAAGCGTTGTTTTGCCGTGATCTACGTGGCCGAGGATTGTAACAATTGGTGGACGCGGGCGAAGGTTTTTGCCGCTTTCGCGTTCTTTCGCGCAGATTGTAAGCAATTCTTCCAGAGTGATCATGTCATCATCACTGACAGATACATCGGGTGTTGCTACAAAGCCAAGGTCTTCAGCAATGATACTTGCGGTTTCATAGTCAATCTCTTCGTTGATTGTTGCCATAATACCGTTTGCCATTAGTTCGGCGATAACATCTGTTACCGGCATTGCAAGAATTTCAGCAAATCGCTTTACTGTGATAGTTGACGGCAGTGCGACAGAGGGTTTCTTTTCTGTGATTTCTTCAGTCATGGAAATAGTGATTTAGTGTGATTTAGTGTGGTGTTTGTGATTCGTGCATAGCGTCACGGATAGCAACCTCTTCTTCTTTTGACAGTTTATGTGATGAAATGCCATTTGTAACAGGTTTTGCATAGACACGTGTACCATCACGTGTGTGGAGTGATGAGATGATCATACCATCACCATTACCGTCTAAGAGTGCAATGGCAAAACTTTGATCACCACCGAGGTCTTTGAATGGATTGTAGCGGAGAACACTTTTATGGTGAATGCTACGGGTAAGTGTCGTGTTGATACGCGTAAGGCCTGCGTGAATATTATGTATATCCTTGGTAATACGTGTTAACTCTTTACCATGCGTACTGATAATATCTTCCAGTGATGCAGCTTTTTTGCCACGTGTAAGGTAAGCAAGTGTCGTGCTTAATTGTCTGTAACGAATGAAAAAGAAGATATTTATTGGTATCAGTAGAAAAATTGCACCGGTGAGTGCAATAATAATACTGGCACTGTAGTTGCTAATAATAGATAACATTGATATACTGTACGCTGGAATAGTGTTAATTTTTCTCTCTCTACGGTAGCACTGTTTTACGTTGATGTAAATAACAACAACACAATATATCGGTGTCGTTGTGCGGTATTGTATTGTCACATTTATAAGTTATCACAAAAACTATGACCGGTAGCATTGGGCGACATATCATCACTTTTCGTGCAAAGCGAGAGATTGCGGAAAATACTGATCTTTATAGTTTTAATATGCCGGAAGATTTTACTTTTACAGCCGGACAATTTGCAACGTTGCGTATACCATCCATTGCACGAAATTATAAGCCTGCTGATGCAGTACGTGCATTTTCTTTTGCTTCTGCGCCACATGAGGCGGAACTTGCTTTTGCATGGCGCAGAAGTGAGAGTCCTTTTAAGAAAACAGCTGATAAGCTTGTGCCTGGTGATACGGTAGAAATGATTGCACCGGCCGGTCATGCTGTTGTCCCTGATGATCGCGATGTCATTTTTCTTGTTGGTGGTATTGGTATTACGCCGGTACGTAGCATTTTACGTCATGTACAACACTGTGATGAGCATAGTAATCGGTTTACATTATTATATTCAAACAGAAC
>CAZGWO010000006.1:0-12151 GCA_964528835.1 uncultured Pseudobdellovibrionaceae bacterium | reverse complement strand
TTCTCCATTTGCAGGCGACATCGGTACTGTTTTCGTAGAAACACCGTTACCAAGAACACTGTCAATGCGCGCACGATACGCCGACGTTTCCCAATATGAAGACCCGCCCCAACAGTGCCCGCTTTCTGAAAGTCCAAGACAGCCACGCATGTAAGGCTCTCCATCAAAATCACCTGCATAAACAAGGCCTTCTACGAGATCCGACATGCTCGACACATACGCAACATATTTTGCCTCTCGCGCTTTTGTACGCGCATTCGTTAAACTCACCAGAACGATACTTGCAAGAATGCCGATGATAGCAATAACAATCAATAATTCGATGAGTGTAAATCCGCTCTTTTGTTTATGTTTTTTCTTTGTAGTATTCATAGAAGAAAATGCATACTTTTAATTAAAGTTAAAACCGAGCGGCATCATCCAATACTGTTTTTTTCTTAATGGATCGCGCACCACGACGTTCCAGAACACGATTCTTCTTGTGTACATCACGCACCTGCTCTTGCAATTTCACTTCTACAGCATCAACCGCCGCCTCAATCGTCTCAGCAATCTCCTCTGCACGATACATCTGTCCATCTTCATACATCATAACCTCTACACGATAAAAGCCACGCTTATCACGATTGATATCCACATTGGCACGTTCCAGCTGTCTCATGAACTTTTCCACTGCGGCAATTTTCTTTTCTACATATGCGCGCGTCTCATGTGCAACATCAAGTCCGTTGAGAAGAAATGTCACTTTCATAGCTTTGCTAGTTTAATATCATGTTACAGTACTTCTATATATCATTATAGCATATTATTATACACATGATAACGAGATAATAAAAAACATGCCCATTAGCATGTGAAAAAAAATGGTCGGGGTGCGAGTTTTTACTCTGTATTCTTCATGCTATTCATGAAAAATATTGATTTCTCACGAAAATCAACACCCCGTTTACTATTCCAGTATGCCACATGATTTAATTATCACCAAATTATCAACACCGTTCGTCCATCACCTTTCTTATATATTATGACGTAAAAAGCGACCAGCGAGCCGCATACGCGCACGCATGCGACGATACCCAGCTTTATATCGCGCTCTACGAAGTAAAGCACTGTACCTCAAAAAAGCACGTTCTATAAGTGTGTCTTCATTCACAAGTGCTGTATGGATAGACACATACATATCGCGAATATTCTTCTGAAATAATAGATCTTTCATTGTTTTTCCTGATGAACAGATATTTTTTGCGGTTTTTCTCCGATAGATCGCTCGTACCAAGTCCTTTGATAGCGCATAAGCATCTAAATCACCCAGGACAATTCTTTCATAGCGTGGCGCCATCACGTCATTGTCATCCATAACAATAAAAATACTGTCCCACGGCGTATAAATTCCATGACGTGCCGCATTACGCGCCACATTGACAACATCTGTACAAAGCTGCGAAAAATTACGAATTTCATAAACATTGCCAGTTCTAAATCTACCAAAATTCTTTTCTCTGTAAGACTGATTATTTGATAAAATACTGTACTTTCCGCCGTCTGTAAGATCTGTCATAAAAAGAGCATCGTTCTTATTTGATTGATTACGACCGATGAACATATGATCGACAACGGGAAATCCGGCATCACGAAGCATATTCCACCGCTCCATCATGTGATGCATATGTATGCGTGGACTAAATACATGATCACTATTTTTCATATGCATAGACCGAAAATTCTTCATAACAAACCACTTCTCTTCTCCGGTAATACGATCATAAAATCGTACCCGATGTGTGACACCAAAATGACCCATTCCAAGTCGCATCATTTCATCTTGATCCATTCTAAGAAACTGCACCGGTGTATATCTATTACCATCTTCTTTTTGTTCCACGGTACGCAACACAACATTAACAACGTCATCTTGTTGTTGCCTTTTTTTATAATCTTCTCCGTATATTTTCTCTCTCATACGTCGACAATTGTTACTTCTTCATGAAGTTGCACATGCATATGATCACGTACGCGCATCTTAATCATACTTGCAAGCATAATCACTTCTTCTGCCGTAGCATGACCCGTTTTGTTAATAATGTAATTTGGGTGTTGTAGACTTGACTGCGCACCACCAATCTCCTTCCCTCGTAAACCAACCTCTTCAATCAACCATCCCGCTGGCACGCGCCCATCACGACTATGCACACCTTTGTCATGTTCAAACTGCTTCTGCACATGTTCTGGTGCTTGCGGATTCATAAAAAATGACCCAGCAGCACGCACATTTTGCAAATGTCGTTTCTCACGCTCAGCAATTGTCGCGGTGCACGCAGCATGCACAACAGACGGCTCTGTACGTGTTAGTGCAAAAACCGCTTCTACAATCACCCACTCCGCATGTGCCTTGAAGAAGCTTTGCCGATACCCAAATACACACTCATCTTTCGTAAATGTACGCATGACACCATTCTCCGTATTAAGCGCCGTTACTTTCATCAATATATCCTTGACTTCCGTCCCAAATGCACCGGCATTACCACGCACCGCACCACCAATCGTTCCCGGGATGCCCGCCATCTTTTCCCATCCGCCCAAACCACGCGTTGCCGCAGCACGGATAACATCTAAAAGTACAGCACCTGCACCGGCTACAACACGCGTATCATCAATCACAATAGTATCTATCGCCATTTTGATTACCAGCCCATCAAAACCACGATCGCTAAACAATACATTACTCCCACCAGCAAGGATAAAGAACTTTTGTTTCTGCGTACGCGCCCACACCAACGCTTCGCGCAGAGTATTCACATCAGCAACTTCTACAAAATACCGCGCACGACCGCCAATGCGAAATGTCGTCAATGGCGCTAACTCTACATTTTCTTGTACTACTATTTTCATTGCTTTGTTATGTTATCCATTACTTTCCAAATATCACCGGCACCAAGAGTAATAAAGACATCATTATTACCAAGGTTAGTACGCGCCCACTGCGCAAGTGCGTCAATCGTCGGAATGTAATGTACAGTACCACTATGCTGCATTGCAATCGCATGAACAACATCACGTGCATGAACGCCACCATGCTCCTCGCGCGCGCTACCGTAAATATCAATAACAATAACTTCATCCGCCATGCCAAAGCTCTGTGCGAAATCATCTAATAGCGCCTTGGTGCGCGTAAAAGTATGTGGATGAAACGCTGCAACAACACGTTGCGTTGGATAAAGTTGACGCACAGCGTTAAGTGTGGCACGTACTTCCGCCGGATGGTGTGCATAATCATCAATAAGTACGGCACCGTGATACGTACCATGATACTCAAAACGCCGACGCGCACCACGAAACTGCGCCAGTGCATGCGCAATCGTGTCCGATGCACATCCCATTTCTTGCGCAACAATAATTGCCGCTGTTGCATTAAGTGCATTATACCGCCCGGGCAAGCGCAATGTATATTCCGATGCAACAAGTGTCGTATCACGCGCAGCATGAACATTCAACTGAAATGTCATCGCCACATGTTCACTATGATGCATCTGTACGTTTGTAACAACGACATCATTTACCGCATCAAAGCCATAAGTAATAACACGACATTGTGCAGATGCTATCACCTCACGCACGCGCGAACTATCACCACATGCTACAACGAAGCCACTTGCCGGCACACGTGCCACAAAGTCAATAAATGCCTGCATGTAATGTTTTGGTGTTTTAAAAAAATCAGGATGATCGTAATCAACACTTGTAAGGACGACAATAGATGGATTATAGTAACGCAATTTATTCTGATACTCGTCTGCTTCCAATACCATTACATCACCACTGCCCGTCAATGCATTACCTTGCCATCCGACAATCTGTGAGCCAACAATTGCACACGGATCATAACCACATCCAGCAAGAGTTTCCGCAATCATTGCCGTCGTCGTAGTTTTGCCATGTGTCCCGCAAACGGCAACGCCAACCGCATCATTAAAGAGGTGTGCTACCGCTTCCGGGTAAGGTATGACGGGTATACCTTGCATTCGCGCTTGTACAATCTCCGAATTATCATCACCAAGTGCCGTAGAATACACCACCCTATCACAATCCGCACGAATGTGCTGTGAATCAAAATCTTCATAGAGCGTGATCCCAAGGTCACGCAACTGCTGACGATAGAATCCATCCCCGTCATCGCTTCCGCTCACACGATCGCCACGTGCACGATACAACTGCGCCAATGCACTTGTTCCGGCTCCCTCAATACCGACAATATGAATGTTCATATATTACTGTTATTCTTGCGTCGATTGAAAAGTACACCAACAGTTTTGAAACAGATCACGATATCCAATAGTAATGACCAATGTTCAATGTAGAACACATCCAATTTATATTCATCTTCAAAATCCAAATCACTACGTCCCGATACTTGCGCCATACCCGTTAGACCCGGCTTAATTGTCAGTAACTGTCGATGATATTCTTTGTACTTTTCCACTTCACGCGCTTGGTGTGGTCGCGGTCCTACCAATGACATGTTCCCAAGAAGAACATTAAAGAACTGCGGTAATTCATCCAATGAGTACTTCTCAATAAATGCACCTACGCGTGTTTTACGCGGATCATCCTTAATTTTATAAAGTGGTCCCTGACGCACACTACGTTCTTTAATTAGCTGTTGCTCAAACGCTAAAGCCTCACGCCACAACGGATTTTCCCTTGAAATAGAATATTTCCACTTCATGTAACGAAATTTGTACACAAAGAACTTCTCCTCATTACTTCCAATACGTTCGTTTTTATAAACAATTGGACCATGTGGATCCTCCAACTTAATCACGATGGCAATAATAATCAATATCGGTGATGACAAAACAATAAGAATACTTGCTGCGATAATATCAAAACCCCGCTTGATAATCTTGCCCCACCCATCAAGTGGTGTATGGAGAAATGTAATCATCGGTTCACCGGCAAAACTCGTAAACTCATAGAGCGACGTCTGCAAACTTGTTGGCACAAGACGCATGCTAATATTGTTAACCTTACAGTAATCCATCAGTTTTTCTATTGTTGTATCCGGTAGCGATGCATCACAAATAATCACTTCATCAACACCTTTTTTTTGGCGCACTTCCTTAACGTTCTTGATCTGTGCCGTATCAATGCGTCCCACAACACGATAGCCAATCCACGGATGCGTTGCAATATAATGACGTATATCATGCGTCGCATGCACGTCACCGATAAGCAAAACACGATGAACACCGATGAGACGTCGCGCAACCAAGAAACGTTGCACTGCACGCATTACCATACGTGCACCAACAACGAGGACAATCGCCAGTATCCATCCAAGTAAGATAATAATCCGTGAAGAAAACCACTCACGATTAAGAAAAACTGCTATAATAATGATCATTAATCCAATTGTTGTCGCACGCATTACAGCCCATACCTCACTCAATGGTTTGCGCGTAACGCGCATCGCATAAAGTCCATCGATGGCATAGATAGCTATAACAAACGGAATGATCAATAATACAACCTTACTATATTGCTCCAGTGAAAATTCAAAAAGTCGTGGCGGTACCGCTGTTATGCGTGGCAAAAAATCGCGCAAGAAAAATGCCGCAACAGCCGCAACAAGAAGCATCACAAAATCAATCGGCACTTGAATCGCGCTAAAGATCAGTTCTGATCGCTTCATAAGAAGAAATGTAAGAAATTGTACTATTTTAGAAATATAACTTTCCTTATTTGAGGATATCACGCACACCGCAATCTTGACAATGTCTCTACTGCAAAAATACGACGGCGACAGCACACGCAAACCCTCCACTAACGCCAAATATGCTATACTGAAAACATGCGAAACTTTATGCATACAACATACCATTCTCCTCTATTGCGCATAAGTACGTTTTTGTTTTTGTGTGCCATTTTTCTCTTTGTCAATACCACCAACACTCTCGGTGCGCAAACACTGAGCGATCGCCTCAATAAGATTCAAAAAGAAATCAAAACAACAGCAACATTACAAAGTATCAAAGAAAAACAAGCAGCGCTCATCAAGCGTCAGATTCAAAATATTAGTACTGAAGCGAAAACACTTGAAAAGAAAATCACCAAAACAAAAGATGATCTGGAGCGCATCAATCACTCCATTACAGACCTTCGTGAGAATATCGCAAAGCAAACGCGCGCATTGACCGGACAGAAAAAAGTTCTTGCACAGCTGATTCGCAATCAATATGAAGTTGGCACAGAGACACCAACGGCACGCATCCTCCTGCCACGTACACACATACTCAACACTGACGATTACATTACGCAGACACAAAAGCGCATCCATGAAACGATTACGCATATGATCGCATTGCGGACAAAAATGGAGCATGAGCGTACAAAATTAGAAAAAAAGAAAAATGATGCAAAGGATCTCACGGAAAAACTACAAAAACGTAATGATTACTTGGAGAGTACGCGCAACTACAAATCTTACCTCGCCAGTAAAACCAACCAAGAAATCCAACAGTATCGTAAGAAAATTAGCCAATTAGAACAAGAAGAAATCGCTATTCGTCGTGAGATTGAACGTATCGAACTTACAAAAATTGATAATGTCAATTTCGCAAATCTTCCGTCAAAAAAAGATGCAGATTTTGGGTATCCTGTTAAAACAGTCCGTATCTCACAATACTATGGACGTACACATTTCTCAAAAAAGGCCTATCGTAACGGATTTCACAACGGCATTGACTTTGCTGGCGGAGGTAATATTCTTGCAGCGGCTGACGGTAAAGTCCTTGCTACAGGGAACATGAAACGTTACGGCTACGGACGCTGGGTAGCAATCGATCACGGCAACGGACTCGTTACGCTCTACGGACACATGAAAAAGATCAAGGTTTCGCGTGGTAAAAAAGTTGACAAGGGTGATGTAATCGGCATCATGGGTTCTACAGGTTACTCTACCGGCGTACACGTTCATTTCAGTGTTTTTGTAAAATCATCTTTCAGCATCGTTAATTCATCACGCGTCGCGGGACTTAAAATTCCAACCGGTGCAAGTATCAATCCGTTAATATACCTTTAATCACACTGCACATTCTCTATGCGTAAGATTATTTTTGATTGTGAAACAAAAAATACCTTCCAAGATGTTGGTAGCAACAAGCCGGAAGACTTGGACCTTTCTCTCCTTGTAATTTACGATTATCAAACAGAATCCTATTCTACCTTCCTCGAGAAAGACCTTCCGCAACTTTGGCGTATCTTGGAAGAAACTGACATCCTTATCGGCTATAACTCCGACCACTTTGATATCCCCCTCCTCAACAAATACTATCCCGGCGATCTAACGCAAATTAATTCACTCGATATCCTTGTTGAAATCAAGAATGCCTTTGGACGTCGCCTACGCTTAGATGCTGTCGCTTCTGGAACACTCGGTATCGGTAAAAGTGGTAACGGATTAGATGCTATTGTCTGGTGGAAAAACGGCGAAATTGACAAAATCGCACAATACTGCAAACAAGACGTACGCGTAACAAAAGATATCTACGAATATGCATGTGCACACGGTACCCTCAAATACAAAGACATCACGGGGATACAAGAATTTCCCATTGATACAAAACACTGGAATACACCATCATCCGATACGGCGCTCAACTACACACTGCCCTTCTAGTGCTCACAGAGCGTATTGCCACATACCCTACAAATAAGTATAAACAGATATCTATATATTATGCCACATTCTGTGTGTTGACGCACGGTACCCTTCAGCGCTAAAATGAACTATGGCAGTCGTATGGCTGCCGTCCGAATGGGCCTGTTCGTTCACATGTAAAATTAAAAACCTCTCTCTGCATGTAGGGATCTACTCCTTATGTGTAGAGCGAGACGTGAAGCTATGACCGAATATCGAGATGATATTGAGGAGATTGAAGAAGACGATGAGCGTACATTTGGTGAATGGTTGCAAGACAATCTTCGCATCATTATTAGCGTAATCATCGTTCTCTTGCTCGCACTTGGTATCTATTCCTACTCAAAACGTTCACAAGAAACACGTGTCGGCATAGCCGGTGAAGAAACATCGGCAACGACGACACAGGAAAGTGAAACCGACAGTGGCATTCTTGCACAAATTGGCGATGCCGTAAAAGATAGCACGCAAAAAGTTGTTGATACAACAACTAATGCTGCAAAGAAGGCAACTGACACAATGAAGGATACCGCAGGGTCAGTAGCAACAAAGGACAACGCGGAAAATAGCACAGCAACACACACAAACGCAGGAACTGCGTCTAATGTTGCTAATGCAACGCTTCTGCAAGAGGATAAAGAAACGGCTGATGCATTCGTTATGGTTGCACAGCCAGGTAATGGTAAAACGCACCTTGCGCGACGCGCACTTGCCGGATACCTTGCAAAAAATCCTGTAAAGGGTCTAACTGCCGCACACAAGGTCTACATCGAAGACTACTTGCAAAAAGCGGTTGGCGGATCAACTATGCTTATGCGTGGTGATAATATCCGCTTCTCTAAAGATCTTATTGCACAAGCAATTACGCGTGCCCAAAAACTGACTGAAGCACAGCTAACGAATCTTCAACAATTCGTTCGCTAGATCTCTCTCATGGAAACAGTTCCAAAACTGTGACGAACACGTAGAAAATGAGAAAATAAAAAAAGCTTCATGTTCTTTACGCAAGAAAACACCGTCATCGTACGGTGTTTTCTTATAAGATCTTCTCCTTGCTCATCTCTGTGTATTCTATATGTACAATATCACCAACGCTAATGTCATAGCGTGCCGCGCTACCGGCCGGCAATTCCAAAACTTGCAGCGCCTCTTTTGATGGAATAATCACCTCTGTACTCATCGGCGTAGCATGTTCCGTAATTTCTACAATTCTCCCATCATCAATCCAAAAAATATCTAATGAAAGTGGTGTATTCTTCATCCAAAAAGAATGTCTAGTACGTTGCGAAAAAACAAAGAGCATGCCACAGCGATGGCAAAGAGTCTTTCGCCTCATCAATCCTTGCGCCCGCGCCTGTCTTGTCTGTGCAACTTCTACGGAAAACGGCACATTATTATTGCCAATAAAAATCACTGCATGACCAAATGTTGGCGTAATACAAAAGAATACACACACTATAAATACAACGCCAAACCCAATCGCGCTACCGACACCAACAAGCACGCTACTATATCGGTGCACATTTTTTCGCATATGCATCATAATGCTTCTTTTTTATGTCCTTTACGCAAGTATACCAAAGATGCTATTGTCAATAACATAATACCACCAATAACAACACCCTTACCGGTCGCATTAAAACGCACAGCACCGAAAGCAACAAGACCGATAATGCCGATAAACAATGACGCTACTTGCCACGGCGCCCATCCACGTGCAAGAAGTTTATAGTGAATATGACGTTTATCCGGTGTGAAAATATTCACACCATCATATAATCGCTCACCAATTACCCAAATTGCATCTACTAGTGGAATAATCATCACCAACAGCGCCGTCGCAATCTTTGCACCAGCAAAAATTGATAAAATCGCAATAAGAAGCCCCCAGAAAAAAGAACCGCTTGTTCCGGCAATAATATGTGCAGGAAACCAGTTCAAAATCAGAAAACCAATTGTAGCACCGGCAAGTGCCGCCGCAGCGATCGCAACCGGCGGTTGATTGACGTGTGGCAAAAGTGCTGTTGCAAAAAGCGCGCCAGAAGCAATGAGCGCAACGCCTCCACCGAGTCCATCAATACCATCCAACCAATTCATTGTATTCATAACAGCAATAATCCACACGACACCAACTATAAGACTTAGCCATGAAAAACCATCACTTGATGCAAATTGTATTATGCCACCAAATGGTGATGATACATAGTCAATACGCACACCAAGTCCAAAGATAAATAATGCAATCGCAACCTGCGCAAAAAGCTGTGCGCGCCACGACAGTGGAGTAAGATCATCCCATAATCCAAGTACAGCAACAGCACCAAGTGCACTCAAAAGAACAATCCATGAACGGTCAATAACCAAATTCGGATGAAAAAATACTGCACTGACAAAAGCGATAATCATCGCAACGCCACCAAGGCGTGAGACATGTGCAGCACTCCGCCCGGATTCACGCCGTACATGCGATACATAGTACTTCGTAAAAAAAATAACAATACCACTTGCTATAAGTGCACATGCGCACGCCGTAAAAAATGCTACGAGATACATCATATCTTTAGTGTAGAGCGTCCTATAAAAAAGTAAAGTGCTACAAAAACCTATGCGTCAATACGCGCAAAAAGCACCACTCGCTCACGTGTACGTAGCATTGTATCAATCGCCGTTGCCGTCATTGGTAGAAATGGTGGCAAGACCGCAGCCAAAACGGCAAGATCTGCAAGGAGAGACTCCATAACATGTCGATATGCCACCATGTCTGTCTTACGCAACACCCACGGTTGCTCTTGCTCTATACGTTTATTAGCATCAGCAACTACCGTCCATATTATGTCCAGTGCCGCACGCATATCCATCTGTGCAACATCTGGCGCAATCTGCTCACGAAGTGCAACAATACGTTTCGCAACGTTAGGCACGACACAATCCTCCGGCGCAAGCGCAATAACGCGATGAACAAGATTTCCCAAACCGTTAGCTAGCATAGCATTGTAATACGCATCCATCTTTGACCAAGAGATATCACTATCTTCCCCAAAAGTACTCTTTGTCAATAAAAGATACCGCATACCATCAATACCATAACGCGCTATCATCGCATCCGGCGCAATCACATTACCAAGCGACTTGCTCATCTTGCGTCCATCAACACTAACAAAGCCATTCACAAAAATCTGCCGACTTGGCGGAAGATCCGCCGCCAAAAGCATCGCTTGCCACATCGCACTCTGCTGGCGCAGATTATCCTTTCCGCAAATCTGCACGGCACGTGGTGCTGTTGTTGTTCCCCAATGCCGTACAAACTGTGCATGATCTTCCGGCCACCCCAACGTAGAAATATAGTTCGTCAACGCATCAAACCATACGTACATCACCTGTGTATCATCGCCCGGCACCGGCACACCCCACGGCATTTTCTCCGCAAGACGCGAAATGGAAAAATCCTGCAATCCATGTGCTACAAAACTCTTTACTTCATTAAACCGCTTTCTCGGTACGACAAAATCTGGCACACGTTCATAGAGCGCGAGAAGATCTTGCTCAAATGCACTAAAGCGAAAAAAATAATTTTCTTCTTCAATAATCTCCAACGCTTTGTTCGGATGATGCGGACACATACCGGATTCCAATTCACTATCCGTCTTCTCCAACTCACACCCGACACAATACTTTACACGATAGTGTTTTTTATAGATATACCCATTGGCATCAGCACGTCGCCATAATTCCTGCGCTGCCGCTATATGATGCGCATCCGTTGTACGAATAAAGTGTGTCGGCGTTATATGTAACTGCGTCTTAAGATCTGCAAAATGCGCTGCGTAACGATCAACATAGTCTTGCACACTTTCACCGTTGAGATGTGCTTTCTCCCAAATTTTAGCACCATGTTCATCCGTACCGGTATTAAAAATCACATCACGCCCATTGGAACGTTCCCACCGCGCACGCACATCGGCAAGAATAATCTCACTCGCAAAACCGATATGTGGCGCCGCATTCACATATGGCAATGTTGTTGTAATATAAAACACTTCTTTCTCTCGATTTCCTTCTAACATATATGCGTACAATTATTATTCATAAACAATAATAACAAACTCTCCGCGAACCGTATCTGGATATGCCGTAAAATGCGCAAGAACTTCTCCTATAGAACCACGTACCACCTCCTCATGTATCTTTGTCAATTCACGTCCAACAATAATGTGTGCCATTGGCACTTTCTCCATAAGAAGGTGAAGGTTCTTCACCACACGATGTACGCTATCATAATAAATTACCGGCAATTGCTCCTGCTCTACATAGTGTGCAATACGTGCAAAAAATGTTTGCCGTCCTTTCTTATGTGGCGGATACGCCAAAAAGACGAAACGTTGCATATCTATGCCAGTAACACTGACGATCGCCGTCAATGCAGAAGCGCCAGGCAATGGCATAACCGGCACACCG
>CAZGWO010000005.1:0-14952 GCA_964528835.1 uncultured Pseudobdellovibrionaceae bacterium | reverse complement strand
GCACGGCGACGATCCCCGCCGGTGAAACGCGTGTAACCGTACAGACGGCAGCAGTTAACGAAAACGTTAATGTTTTTGTTAGCGTGCGCAATGTGCCGGTAGCGGCAGCGGCGACCGGCTTTGTAGATGGTGCGTCATTTGATATTACGATTGCTGATGCGCGAACAGAGGACACGGTGGTGAACTGGTGGATTGTGGAAACGGCAACTGTAACAACCGGAACGACAAATAGTGCAACTGAAACCAATACACCAACGAATAGTACGGGCGATACTACGACAACTACCGGTAATACTACCACTGATACAACGACGACAGATACTAGTAGTGATACCACATCTGACACGACGACCGGTACAGATACGACCGACGGCACAACCAACACAACCACTACAGACGCAACAACAGATACCGGCAGTGCCGACACGGGTACAACCGGCACAGATACAACAACCGACATCAGCACAGATAGCGCTACACCGGATACGACGACAGATGCTGACAGTAGCGCAACCGATACAACAAATTCATAGAGAGGTTACTGCACCACGGATAAAGCACTCTCTTTCCTCCAACTCTCCACACCCACACGTCACCGCAAGATGTTTTCCAAGGGCAATGCACTCCCACTGTTTTTATAGAGATAAAGAAGTGGTCTGTAGATCAACAATCTGCATACTTTTGAAAACACTTTCGGCGAAGCATGGGTACTTGGATGTGAGGTCGTTTCTCGCAATGACCCCGCATGCGCGGCTAGCTCCCGGGATTGAAAGAGATTGCTTCGTCATTCGCTGTGCTCATTCATCATTGCGATGACTATCAATTTTTATGCGTCATCGCGAACGTAGTGAAGCGATCTTAGGATTTTTTGTACGAGGTGGAGTGGATGTTAGCACTCTTTACTTGCGAGTGCTAGTATTCTTTGGTATACTGGAGATACGATGCAGAAGGGGTACATAATCAATAGAATGTTTCGCTTATGAAATCAATCTATACACACCAAAGTGAGAATATCATGAAGACATGGTTTTTCATGGGAACCTTCCTCGTGCTCTTTATTGTGTTTGGGTACTTGCTCAGTGGCTACTTTGGAAACAGCATGATCCTCTACATCATGGTGGCATTTAGTAGTGGCATGGCAATCTGGTCATACTGGCACAGTGACAAAGCGGTACTCAAGATGCAAGGTGCGCGTCCGATTACAAAAGAGGATGCGCCGGAGCTCTACAATATCGTAGAGAACCTCGCTATTACGGCAGGACTGCCAATGCCAAAACTCTACATCATGGAAGAGGAACAGATGAATGCCTTTGCAACGGGACGTGATCCGGAGCATGCGGCGATGGCATTTACGCGTGGTCTACTCAACAAGCTTGATCGTGCAGAGTTAGAAGGCGTGGCAGCGCATGAGATGAGTCACATTGGCAACCACGACATGCTCGTGATGACGATCGCTGTGATTCTGGCGGGATTTATTTCCATTGCGGCTGATTGGATGCGCAGCATGATGTTCTTTGGTGGCGGCAGCAATGAGCGCCCACATCCGGCAATGGTCATCGGTGGTGTCTTGGCAACGGTCCTGGCACCGGTCGCTGCAATGCTGATTCAGATGGTAATCAGTCGCAAGCGGGAATTCCTCGCCGATGCGACGGGCGCGCTTTTGACGCGCTATCCGGAGGGACTTGCGAGCGCGTTGGAGAAAATTAGCACTGACAGCACACCACTGCACAAGACACACGGCGCAACGGCACATCTTTTTATCGCTAATCCATTTAAGGGTCGTGCAATTAAAACGCTCTTTGCAACGCACCCGCCGGTAGAGGAGCGCATTCGCCGCTTGCGCGAGATGGATTTTGATGGTAAAGATGCAGTATAGAAAGAATTGCATCTCATGTGAGTGGCTTTTTGGTACGATGATCTTATGCAGTTTAGAGAACCGAAAAATACGGCAAAATACTATTGGACGAAGCATATTCAGATGAAGATGCGCCAGTATGGTATCAGTGAGGCGCGTGTGAAGCGGATCTTGCGTGCGCCACTGCGAACGGAGGTTGGGATTGCTGATGCAACGGTGGCGGTGATGCAACCGGTCTCTACACGTTGGGATCGTGAGAAGGGTTGCAAATTATGGACACAGGAGTTCTGGTTGATGTATCAAATACGTACGCAGAAGAGGAATGTGAAGATTAAAAATGTCGATCCGGCGTTATTGACAACGCTTGGCGCGACAACGCAGTTGCGTCTCATCAGTGTGTGGCGCTATCCGGGTGTGACGAAACCCGATGACGGCGTGCCGGAAGAAATTCTCGCAGAGTTAGCAGAAGTGGTGTAATGTTTTTACGTTTTACTGTTGCCGTGCAGATGACTGCAGAGAGGATGAAGCAGCTTCGAAGTTCTTTACATGACATGATATCGTTTCGCTTGTAGCGATGATTGAAAAGTAATCATAATCACGATGAAATTGGTGATTATGTGGTACAATATTGCTATGTATACACAACGAACAAAAATCATAGCAACTATCGGTCCGGCATCAGATGATGCAGATGTTTTTGGTGCACTTGTCGATGCCGGCCTTGATGTGGCGCGGATTAACTTTTCGCATGGGACGCACGCAAGCAATGGCGCTGCGTTAAAGATGATTCGTAGTGTCGCTGGTGCGAAGGGAGCAAATGTTGCTATTCTTGCAGATTTGCAGGGTCCACGCGTACGGACGGTTGTGGAGACGTCGGAACATCTCATGAGTGGGATGATTGTAGCAATTGTGCCGATTGCATCGGGTAATGATGTGCATGCGGCCCTTACAGCAACGGAAGTCCCGGCAATCGGCTTTGATCAACCGACAGTTGTTGCTGCATTGCGTACGGGTGATCGTATTTTTATTGAGGATGGATTAAAGCAGTTAGTTGTTACTGACGTACGTGTGGATGGCCGTGTTTTGGCAGAGGTACGTGTTGGCGGTGAAGTATCACATCATAAGGGTGTTAATCTTCCGGATACGAATGTTCCGTTGCCGGCATTGACACGGAAGGATGAGCGTGATCTTGCATTTCTCCTTGCACCGGATGTTGTAAAAAATGTGGATTTTATTGCGCTGTCTTTTGTGCGCTCGGCTCAGGATGTGGAGGATCTGCGCGCACGGATTGCGCAAGTGGTTACGGAACCGGCAGAACGGCCACGTATTGTTGTTAAGATTGAGCGTCCGGAAGCCGTGGCACATCTGGAGGCGATTATTCAGGCGACAGATGCGGTTATGGTGGCACGTGGTGATCTTGCGACGGAAACGGGTCAGTCGAATGTCGTCGTACTACAGAAGCGCATTATTGCGTTGGCATTGCGTGCGATGAAGCCGGTAATTGTGGCAACACAGATGCTGGCGAGTATGGAGAAGTCACCACGTCCGACGCGGGCGGAAATCGCTGATGTGACCAATGCGGTGATTGATCATGCGGATGCAGTCATGCTCAGTGGTGAAACGGCCGGTGGTGATTTTCCGCGAGAGAGTGTTGCGACGATGTATGATATTATCCGCGCTGCAGAGGTGTCGCCGTATGATGATGTGGAAGCACCTCTTGCGACGGATGTAGTGACGACGTATCTTGTAAAAGCGCGTGATACATGGGAACATGCGCGTGCCATCGGTGCGGATGCAATTGTATGTGTAACAGATGATGGGCATCTTGCGCGTGCGTTGGCGCACTTCCGTCCGGCGTGTCGTATTGTTGCGCTAACGCCATCACAACATGTGCGTCGCCAGTTGGCTCTTGTCTGGGGCGTGGAGGCGTATTATGATAAGAAGGCACTGTCGTATGATGCGCAGACATTACTGGCGCAGGCACGTAACTGCGCGCAGTGCAAAAACTGTGTTCTTGTCCAGTGAGCGTTATCCGGAGGGGTGGCAGAGTGGTTGAATGCGCTACCTTGGAAAGGTAGTGTGCGGGAAACCGTACCGCAGGTTCGAATCCTGTCCCCTCCGCAGTGGAAGTGTGGTATTACGGCGCACAATCAACCTTGACGTAGTCGTTCGTTGGGTTCATGACAGTGGTTTGCACGGTAAAAATATTTGATGTGCTGATGAGTGGTTTGTGCTTTGGGTTTTCAACGTGAACGAAGCTGATGTAATACGTGTAGGTACCGTTGATTGCCGTTTTTGGAAAGTCGGCAATGGCGTTGTCGTGCGCAACAGGTGTTGTAATGCGGAGTTCTTTTGTCTCACCGGGCTTGATTTCGCCGAAATTATCCATGGTGATATAGTCGTTCATCATAGGGAAGCATGATCGTCCGTCGGTGTTCGGTTTGTCGCCGTCGCAGATTTCAAAGTCATAGCGATGCTTGGTAATGTCTGCAAAACTAAGTGGCTGTGTGCTGACATTCTTTGCGCGGAGCGTGATAGTACTTTTTTCCGTAGCGCAGTTAATCTGTGATGGTGCTTGTATAATGGTCATTTCCAGCGTTGGCAACGATGGTGATGGTGTCGTAGTCACTTTTTCGGAGGATGATGTGGAAGGGAGTGATGTCGTATTTGTGAAGAAGATAAGGTAGGAGAAGGAAAAAAGCGTGAGTGTGAGAATGAGGACAATGCCAACGACAACGTTGCGAATGAAGCGCGTGAGGATAAATAGCAGAATGATCCAACTAATGGTAATCGTCAGTATTGCCCACAGGCCGAAGAAGAGAGCTAGGAGAAAAAAGATGCCAAAGAGGATGTATGTGATAATCAAGAGTGCTTTTGGTAGAGGCGTAGTTTGTCGATGTGTTGATGCTGGCGTTGCTGTTTTATTAATGGCGCGACCCTTTGCAAAGTCTGAGAATTCTGCATCTGTGTAATTGCCGATGCCAAAGTGAATGATGCCAATAGATGCAAGGAAACGAAGGAGTTTTTTCATAAGTTTTAGTGATGGGAAGTCTCTCTTTTTAACGTACGCTTCATTACAATATTTGTAAAGTAAAGTATTAATGGTATGGTATACTAATACAAAAGCGATAGCACGGTAAAGATCATGTATAATTTTTTGTAAAATCAATAATGATGACACATATTACTAAAATTGATGCACGTGAGATTTTGGACTCGCGTGGTAATCCGACGATTGAGGTAACGGTAACGGCAGATGGTGGATTGCGTGCGTGGGCAAGTGTGCCGAGTGGCGCGTCTACTGGTGAACATGAAGCGCATGAGTTACGTGATGGGGATATGCATCGCTATGGCGGTAAGGGCGTTTTGAAGGCAGTACGCAATATTTTGGAAGAAATCGCACCGGCGATTATCGGTATGGATGTTGCTGACCAACGTGCAATTGATGAAAAGATGATTGCGTTGGATGGCACGCCAAACAAAGCACGACTTGGCGCGAATGCAATCGTTGGTGTATCGCTTGCCGTGTGTCGCGTTGGTGCACAAGCACGTGGACGTAAACTTTACGAGCGCATTGCAGATCTTGCAGATCGTACAGATGCACCGCTGACGATGCCGGTGCCAATGTTTAATGTTATCAACGGTGGTAAGCACGCTGACAGCGGACTTTCTGTTCAGGAGTTTAAGGTTGTACCAAAGGGTGTGGATGGTTTTGCTGCGCAAGTGCGTGCCGGTGCGGAGATTTTTCACGCATTGCAAAAGCGCTTGGAGGCGGAAGGGCACCGCACAGGCGTTGGCAATGAGGGCGGTTTTGCGCCACACTTGGAGAGTAATCGCGCTGCGCTTGGTATTATTGAGGATGCTGCACGTGATGTTGGTTATATGCCGGGTAAAGATGTTTTTCTGGCGATTGATGCGGCGGCAAATTCTTTTTATGATGCACATGCCGGCGCATATGATCTACGTCCGGAAGGTGTGAGTGCGCAACCGCAGGCGTTGGTGGCACTTTATCGTGAGTGGGCAACAAAGCATGCGTTGTTTTCTGTAGAAGATGGTTTGGATGAGAATGATTGGGATGGATGGCGCATGATGCGACAAGAACTTGGTGATACATTGATGATCATTGGTGATGACTTGATTGTAACGAATGTAACGCGTTTGCAGCGTGCGATTGATGAAGATGCGTGTACAGCAGTGTTAATCAAGCCAAATCAAATCGGTACGGTGACAGAAACACTTGCGACCATGGCGCTTGGTGCGCGCCATGGCATGAATAGGATTATATCGCATCGTAGTGGCGATACGTGCGATGATTTTATTGCTGATTTGGCAGTTGGTGCCGGTGCAGAGTTTATTAAGAGTGGTGCGCCGAGTCGTTCTGAGCGCACGGCAAAGTACAACCGACTCTTAGCAATCGCTACAATGATTAATAAAAACAAATAGCAGTTAACCAAAAAACCTATGAAAAAGGTTATTTGTATCGGTAGTGCGTTAAAAGATATCTTTTTACCAACCGGTGATGGTCATGTGACACAGACACCGGAGGATATCATGGCAAAGCGCAAGATTACGTTTGAACTTGGTGCAAAGTATCGCATAGAAAATCGATTTACATCAGCGGGCGGCGGTGCACTTAATGTGGCGATTGGTTTGGCGCGGTTGGGCGTTTCATCGGCACCATATGCACTTATCGGTGATGATGCTATCGGTATGTGGATTCGCGATATTCTGGTGAAGAACAATGTAAAAACGGAGATGTTGCGACAGGTTTCCAAAGAACAAACTGATCTTTCCATGATTCTTGTGGACCGTAAGAGCGGGGAGCGCGTAGTTTTTGTTAATCGTGATTTGCAAGAGAAACTTATCGTTGATGGTGCATTAATGGACACACAGTCACTTCTCTTTGTCAGTGCACTTTCCGGCAATTGGCAACAAAATTACACAACTATACGTAATGCGGTGTTGACACAAGGTGCGACATTGGCGTATAACCCCGGGCAAAGTAATATGAATGATAGCATAGATGCCGTTTATCAAATGATTGACATTGCGCAGTATCTTTTTGTTAATAAAGATGAAGCGATACAGATTGTTGCGCAACGCAAGCATGAGCGTGCACGATTAGATGATACGGTATACCTTTTGGAACAATTACGTGCGCATGGGGCGCAGACGGTTGTAATTACAGCCGGATTTGCAGGTGCATGGATGCTCCACAAGGATGCTATCTATTTTGTTCCCTCTTCCGGTGCACGGCCGGTGGATACTACCGGTGCCGGTGATGCGTTTACCAGCGGTGTTTTGGCAGCGTTTATTCATGGTGAAATGCCGGCGACTGCGTGTGCATGGGGTGCTGCAAATGCAATGCGCGTTGTGCAGTTCTATGGTAGTAATGAGGGGTTGATTTCATTGGCAATGATGCGTACGCATGCTGAACTCTTTTTACCGAAGGTGAAGAAGACTGTGCTTGCCGGTTGATTCTCCAGGCATTATGGCATAGACTGGAGAGGGATTATCTTATGATATTGGTGCGCCAGACAGTCGCCACCGTAGTAGTGGAGGAAAGTCCGGACACTCCTGCACTCAGTGTGAGTGTAGAGCATGGTAGCGGGTAACACCCGTCTGTCGCAAGGCACGAGGTGCGAGCAGAGACGTTCTGTGTTGCAAAATGCAGGACACCCCACAGTGGGTGAGTCTTGTCGGTAACGGCGAGAGTGAAACGGCTAAATCCTTACCGGAGTGCAAGACCGTGTCACGCACCCATGGCGTAGTATCGTGCAGAATATGGCGCTGTGGGTGCGTGAAGAGTCGCATGAGCGTAGCGGTAACGTTGCGCCAAGGGAGATGACTGTCGTGTCCGCAAGGGCAAACAGAATCCGGCTTATCGGTGCGCCAATATCATAAGAGAATTATGCAAAAATACAGCATTTTTATCGGCATGACACTTATTGCGTTTGGTAGTGCCCTGTGGACGTGGCAAGCTGTTGTGCGAAGTATCATTGTGGAAGTGCGGCATGCATGGCTTGTGCCGGGTATTGCAGTGAGTGTTTTGGCGGTGTCATTAATAATGTCGTTATTTTTCGTGCAAAAACGATGGCACATTATGGTGGCTAGTAGCATAATTTTTGGCAGTGCATTGCTTTTTGCGCAGAGCGTGGTTATGGCTATTGCGATTATTACGGCGATTATCGCTACAGTATCTATGGAATCTGCTGTGGCGACAAGTATGCGCGATCATTTGCGATTACGCGTTTTTACGCATGCGCATGCCGGTATTGGGCGATGTGTGATGGCATTGGCGATAATGATCAGTGCGTTATTTTATACGGTGATTATTCAGCATGATGTGGCGACATTGATGCTTTCACAAAGTCTACGTGTGACAGCAACAGGGTCAATTGCACGTATGATCTTGCCAACACCATTAACTATTGGAACGGGTGTGGATGGGACAGTAACGATAGATGATTTCATTGCGTATATCTTACAATACAACACAGTGTCAACAAAGAAATCAATTGCTGTGCAATTTCTGGAGAGTTATGCGCGTGCGGTAACGCAGCATTTGTACGGTGTTCTACAGCATACAACCGTAGTGGCGGTATCTGACAATGCAGTGACGGTGCCATCGGTTGCCGTTGCGCAGACACGTATGGCGTTGGCACAGGAATTGAATATGTCATTAACGGGTACAGAATCAGCTGCTGATGTTTTCGTACAGGCACTAGAACAGCAAATGCGTTCTTTTGCTGAACATAAAATTCTGCCGAATGGCTATAGTTTTTCCCATGCACTTGCCGGTATTATTGCATTTTTCTTGTTTCTGTCGATTGGATGGATTGGGTCATTTGTTAAAATACTGTGGCTTTTTGTTGTTCAGGGGCTTTTTGCTATATTGCGTGCAAGTGGAATTGTTCAAGTACGTTTTGTAACGACGCAGAAGGAAGAAATTGTATAGCGTCTAAGGTGGCAGTTATTATGAGTCGTCGAGAGAGTTAAGCAGGTTTATATGGAAAGAGAACAGCGTGATTTTGTATTACATAAGCCGTATGAACCGGCAGGTGATCAACCGCAGGCGATTGATGCACTCGTTGCCGGCGTGCGCAATGGTGCGTCGGCGCAAACACTTTTGGGTGTAACCGGATCAGGTAAGACATTTACGGTGGCAAATGTTATTCAGGACGTGCAAAAGCCAACATTGGTTATTGCGCATAATAAAACGCTTGCCGCGCAACTTGCGCAGGAGTTTCGGACATTTTTTCCGAAGAATGCTGTAGAATATTTCGTATCGTATTATGACTATTACCAGCCCGAGGCGTATGTAAGCGCATCGGATACGTATATTGAAAAGGAAACGCAAATTAATGAGGAAATTGATCGTTTACGTCATGCGGCAACAGCGGCGGTACTCACGCGTACAGATGTTATTATTGTTGCGTCGGTATCGTGTATTTATGGATTGGGTTCACCGGATTTCTATCGTGAAGGTTTGTTGCAATTGCGTAGAGGTGCGTCATTGACGCGAGACACACTTATCGCACAGCTAGTGGATATGCAGTATATGCGGAGTGATATTTTGTCGCGTGGGCGGTTTCGCGTGCGTGGTGAAACGGTGGAGATTGTACCGATTGGATATGAATATATCGTGCGTGTAGAGTTTTTTGGCGAGGAGATTGACCGCATTGGGGAATATGCATTAACAAGTGGTGCAAAATTGCGTGATATTGATGTGACAACAATTTATCCGGCAAAGCACTTTGTCGTGCCGGAAGCACAGATGGCAGTAGCGTTAACGGCGATTGAAAAGGATTTGGTAGCGCGTGTTGAAGAACTTAATCGTGCCGGAAAAATCGTGGAAGCTGTACGTTTGGAACGGCGTACACGACAAGACATCGCGATGATGCGCAATATCGGATTTTGTAGTAGTATTGAGAATTATTCGCGCTATCTTACAGGGCGTGCACCGGGAGAGGCACCGGCGACATTGCTGGATTACTTTCCCGATGACTACCTTCTGGTTATTGATGAATCACATGTGACAGTACCACAGATTGGGGGGATGAGTGCGGGTGATCGTGCGCGTAAGGAGAATCTTATAGAACATGGTTTTCGTCTGCCGAGCGCTCTGGACAACCGTCCGTTAACATTTGCGGAATTTGAGGAGCGTATGGGACAAACGATTTTTGTGAGTGCAACGCCGGCACAGTATGAGAGTGAACATAGCAGTGCAATCGTGGAGCAAATTATTCGTCCGACCGGACTTGTGGATCCACTCGTGGTCGTGCGACCGACACGAACACAGGTTCAAGATGTTTGCATGGAGATTGCAGAAACGATTCGTAACGGACAGCGCATTTTGGTAACAACGTTGACAAAGAAGCAAGCAGAGGATTTGAGTGTGTATCTTGCAGAACAGAATATGAAAGCGGAGTACATTCATTCTGATGTTGACACACTTGATCGCATTGCCATTTTGGAGGACTTGCGCCGTGGTGTCTATGATGTGCTTGTTGGCGTGAACTTATTGCGAGAAGGTCTTGATTTACCGGAGGTATCATTGGTTGCAATTTTGGATGCTGACAAAGAAGGATTCTTGCGTTCTGAGACATCATTGATTCAGACAATTGGACGTGCGGCGCGTCATGCTGATGGACGCGTCATACTTTATGCAGACACAATTACAGGATCACTTGCACGCGCGATTGACGAGACACAACGTCGGCGTACAAAGCAACTTGCGTATAATGCAAAACATGGTATTACGCCACAGAGTATCGCAAAGGATGTGGTATCTATTGTTGCGCATGAGAAGCAGTCGGCAATGGTTACGGAGGAGTTTATAGAACTTGCATCACATGAGAACATTACAGCGACAATTAAAGCAAAGGAAAAAGCGATGAGGAATGCAGCGAAGGCGTTACAATTTGAGCAAGCGGCACTCTTGCGTGATGAGATTCGTATATTAAAAAAGGTTATGAACGGTTGACAAAATATCTTGATACAGTAGGATGGTGAAAGGTGTAACTTTTTAGGGTTTGCGTGGAGAAGTGGTATACTGTATGCATGCGAACGCAACCAAGTGAAAGGGCGACGCGTATTAGGCGCATCTCTCGGGGGACAATACGAACGACATCGCGTACGGCACAAAATGTTGTCAGAGGTGCATGGCACAGATCATCGCGTGCGTGGTGTTTTGCACGGACGTTTGTGCGTGATTATACGGCACTAACGATTGTTGTTGTCAGTGCCGTGTTGGTGTCACTTTTGAATCTACGTGTTTATGCAACGGAAGATAGCCTTGTTGCGCGGATTTTTGGTGGCGGTGAAGCGCGTTATGTGCAAAACGTACAACCATTGAAGCAGTCACATAATCTTGCTTTGGCACCGGTACCGGTTGCACCGATAGGTGGATCGGAACAGAAACGTGATATTGCGCGTGAAAGTTTAGAGGATACGATGGCATCGTATGGAGCAGTCAATGGTACAGATGCGACTGACAATAATGGTGATATTGAAATTTATACTGTGCAAAATGGTGATACAATTGGAAAAATCGCACAGAAGTATAATGTTACAGTCAATACAATTCTTTGGGCGAATGAAATTGATGATGTTACACGTATTAAGCCTGGTGATACAATTATTATTTTAGCAACAAATGGTGTGCGCCATAAGGTTGTGAAGGGTGATACAGTTGCATCTATTGCCAAGAAATATAAGGCGAATGAGCAGGCAATTATTAGCTATAATGGATTACCGGCGAATGGCGCCTTAACGGTGGGTAATGAGATTATCGTGCCCGGTGGCATTAAAGAAGAAGTTGTAAAACCACAACCGCGTATTCAAAAACGTACTTATACATCAATTGCGACAGCTAAGCAAGTTGCCGTATCACGATCGTATTATGGACGACCAACGATAAATTATCGACGTACGCAGGGATTACATCGGACGAATGCAGTTGACTTGGCAGCGCCGACTGGAACGCCGACTTATGCCGCCGCCGCTGGACGTGTTATCATTGCACGTTACGGATGGAACGGAGGCTATGGAAATTACATTGTCATTCAGCATCCAAATGGTACGAAAACACTCTACGCACATCACAGTAAGTTACTTGTGAAGGTTGGGCAAAAAGTGAAAAAGGGGCAACAGATCGGGAAAATTGGATCATCGGGACACTCTACCGGTCCGCATTTGCACTTTGAAGTACGTGGTGCACGTAACCCTTTCTAACAGTATATTTACAGCTAATTTAGCGGTATTTTGTATGAGCTATTGCAATTCTTATGAGAATCTCTTATAATGGAAATATAGTAATTCTTTTGAACCATGATTGCGGAAATATAAAAAATAAGACAAAAATATGACAAGAGAGAAAAAATCATTTTTTGAAAAATTGACTGGAGCATCACGATCACTTGACAGCACGGATACCGGTGCGTCAATGCCGATTTATGCGGAAGATGAAGAAACATCAATGAACATGCAGGCAACGGTACAGGGTGAGGGAACAATGCAAGAGTGGGAGACATCGGATGTCGCACAGAATGACGCTGAGGGACAACTAACAATTGATGTATACCAAACGGAGGGGGATATTGTTATAAAGTCAACAATTGCCGGTGTAAAGCCGGAGGACCTTGATGTTGCGATTAACAATGACATGGTTACAATTAAAGGTGAACGTAAACAAGAGGAAGAAGTGGAAGGTGAAAATTACTACTATCAAGAGTGCTACTGGGGAAGCTTTTCACGAAGTGTCGTATTGCCGGTTGATGTTGTCGTGGAGAAAGCGGAGGCGTCGTTGAAGAACGGTATTTTGACAATTCGTTTACCAAAGGCGCAGACAAACAAGACCAAGAAAATTCAAGTACGTGGATTTTAATGGCGCACAGTTTTGAAATGTGAAAAGACCGCAGTAATGTGGTCTTTTTTTGTGTTCTGGTATAATGGATGCATGGTATCTTTGCAACAACAATTGGTCATTGTCATGGGAAGCGTATTATGGATAGCTTTTGGGCTTTTTGTTGTTGGCATTCCATCCACCGCAATTGCAGCAATCAATCAGACGGTTCGCAGTAATGATGTGGTACATTTTTTTATTGATGATGGCGATGAGGAGGTACTTTTACCACGCAAGGACTTTATGCAATGGTTTACGGTGGATACAAAGCTTGTGTCGGATATGCACTATCGCAGTGAGATGGAGAACATTAATGCCGTGAGTACATGTCCAATAACGCACCCCGGTTGTCGCTTTTTACAATCTACACGTTTCGCAAATCATGTCCGTAAGGTGGAGACGGTGATTGTCCGTACAGATGATATTCGTCGTTTTGTGCAACGTCTTGCAAATGATTTGCATCGTGAACCTGTTAATGCGCGCTTTCGTATGCGTGATGGGCATATCGTTGTTTTTCGTCCGCACAGCAATGGACGTGAAGTACTTATTGACGAAAGTGTTGTTGCGATTACACATTATGCGCAAAGCGCACTTCAGGCAAGTGTTCCGCAGCGGATCAAATTACCATCACGTATTATTACGCCAACATTTACAACAGAAAAGAGCAATAATCTCGGCATTAAGGAGCTAATCGGTGAAGGGCGTTCCAATTTTGCCGGATCACCGGCAACACGCATTCATAATATCAAGACAGCAGCAGCGCATTTTAATGGTATTATTCTTGCACCCGGTGAGGAATTATCATTTGTTAATATATTGGGGCCGGTTGATGCAACAACAGGCTATGCTAAAGAGTTGGTTATTAAAGATAAACAAACGAAGCCGGAATATGGTGGTGGTATTTGTCAGGTTTCTACAACGCTTTTTCGTAGTGCTGTCTTTGCAGGCTTGGAGATTACGCAGCGTCGCAATCATTCTTATCCGGTTAAGTACTATCAGCCAACCGGTTTTGATGCGACGATTTATATTCCAAGTCCGGATTTGCGTTTTAAAAATAATACGGCGCATCATATTCTTTTTGAAAACTTTATAGAGGGGACGGAACTGGTTTTTCGTATTTATGGTACGAAAGATGGTCGTACGGTGGAAGTAAAAGGCCCTTTTATAACGGAGAAAAATCCGGACGGATCCATGAAAACGTATTTTACACAGAAAGTTACTAGCGCTGGTGGACATGTGATAATTGATGATGTCTTTTACAGTAATTACAAGTCGCCAAAGGATTATCCGCATCCCGGTGATGTTGCACGGCAAAAATTGACAGTGAAACCGGCAAATTGGTCAAAGAAACAGTGGAGCATGTATAAACGTGCAAATGGGTTATAGGTAATAGGCTAAGCGTTTTGCATAGAGTGTGAGGCCTATTGTATTTTGTGGGAACGATGGTACGTGCATATAATTTTATAAAGTGGAACTATGAAAGAAATGTATGAACAGAAACAGAAGCGTGCACGTATTATTTTACGTAGACTTAAGAAGCAATACGGTACGGATATCGGGCCATTTGTAAACTTCTCTAATCCATTGGAACTTGTAATGGGAACAATTTTGAGTGCGCAGTGTACCGATGATCGTGTTAATGCTGTGACAGAGACACTTTTTGCACGTTATCGAACAGCGCAAGATTATGCTGATGCGGATATCGCAACATTGGAAATGATTATTCGTCCGACGGGCTTTTATCACCAAAAGGCGCGGTCGCTTAAGGAAACGGGGCGTATTATTGCAGAACATTTTGGTGGACGTGTACCGAATCGTGTAGACGACTTGTTGACGTTGCGTGGTGTATCTTACAAGACGGCACATTTAATTATGGCAAAAGCATATGGCCAAAACACAGGTGTTGCGGTTGACACGCATGTAAATCGTTTAACACGACGATTGGAACTATCAGTTACACAGAACCCAACAAATAAAGGGCGTGAACTTGCGAAACTTTACCTAAAGAAAGATTATCTTAATGTTAATGAGTACTTTATTATGCATGGACGCAGTGTTTGTAAGGCGCGTAAACCACAGTGTAAGATATGTATACTTGCCGATTTGTGCCCACGTGCGAATGGTAAAACAGTGCTTCCGCGCGCACGACGCGTTGCTTGTGCTCTCGGAGGGAATCGAACCTGTCGTCACT
>CAZGWO010000004.1:0-15769 GCA_964528835.1 uncultured Pseudobdellovibrionaceae bacterium | reverse complement strand
TATCCGGCCAGATTGCACGCATCGTAACAGGAAAGTTTTCAATACCGTATGCCCAGCGTCGCGTTTGCTTATACTGATTCTTGATTGTTCTCCAATACGTTTTTGCCAATACGGCATCTAATGAAATCGGTAGTGGAATTGGTCGGACTTCATAATCACCGTGAAAGTATGCCTGACATTTCCAATAAATTACGCTATCCTCACTAATCATATTTACCGGCCAAAAACCGACTTTAACCAACGTATCAAACGGCTCAGCGTGAGAAGAAAATGTTACCATTTCCCGACGCGTTGATTGAAACATGTGCCAAAATGATGAGCTCGTTACGATTACACGCACAAAAGCGTTAGTATCCCATAAATTGTTATGATACATCGGTATCGGCTGATAAGCACGCTGAAGACGCTTCGGATCTATTACATAAAGAAAGGTTAATGCAGCAAAGTACTGCGCATGCACAACCGTATCGCAATCCAAATTTGAAAACAATACACGCGTATAGTCGATTCCTTTACGATCAAAGTACTGCATCAGATAGTGCGCCGCATAGCCAACATTAGATGCCTTACATTTAAGTTCACCGGCAGCAACCTTGTGCGTTGTTACGATAAAATCTGCAAACACACCATCAAACCGCTCACGCAAAATCCGTACTTTTTCCTCACGGTGTGCACGTTCCTCACGTTCTTCCGTTGCAATCACTACAATAATCTTCTCATTTGGATAAACGCTGTCACGAATCGCTTCTAGTGACGGAATGAGAATATCCGCATCTTCGCCGGCCGTTGGCAAACATGCAACATGAATAACATCCTCCCACAGCATCACATTTTTTGCATCAATCTGTGGCAACTCCTTCTCCAAAAAGTGTCGATCGCTACGCAATGCCCACTTACACTGTCGTCGCTCATGACGCGACAGTGTACGCTGTGCGCAACGCTCTTTATTGTGCATAATTCGTGCACGTGTCTTTTCTGCTAATGCCGTCAAATCATGACTATAGCGCAGACGCATAAACCAATCCGTTGCCTTACCTCGCCGCATTGCGCGATGTGCAACACGTGAATAAAACGAAACGTAAATTGTGCGCAAAATCCAATAGACATCAAAAGCAATGATGAATACCGCTACCCATACCGGTACGATAAATGAAAGGAAAAGCATGCCGAAAATCGTTAACCACGTCAATCCTCCCGGTACCATTTCCAATAAACGCTGTACACGGTGCCCATGCGGATCCTTGGTGCGTGGATCAGGAAAGTGAAAATCACTACGTTGTGTTGCTGTATTAAGTTGTAAATCCCCCTCACGCATAAATCATTTCACTTAACGGTTAACAATAATCACGGCAATCACACCAATTAAGAGCGCTAATTGCACCAAGAATGCACCAAGTAGAAAAATATATCCGGCAATACGCTCTCTTGCACGATACGCAAAGAAACTAAGTAATCCATTGCCAATCAGAACACCACTACCAGAAATCGGCAAGCGATATGCGTGCCACCATGGCCCAAACATGTCACTACTTACACCGAAAAATGCATTGTAGTGAAGAATAATATCATACTCTGACGGACGAATAAACCACCAAATCAGTCCCAGCATGATCAAAAGCACTGCACCATTCATTAGCAAAAGCCAACGTACAATATGGCTGGCAAAAAAATCACGAACACGTGGACGCTCAGCACGATCAATTGCCGCTTTTTTCGCATAGATTTTTTCTAGTAGTTGCGTATTCTGCGTCATCTGTCTTTTATTAAAAACACATCTCCCTATATACTTCACTCTTTGAGAGTCTCTGTTATCATAGCATCATTTACATCAATCGTCGTCGCACCGTGCTGTCCCTTAGTTCGCTCTACCTGCGTTGCAATACGACCAAAACGCTTGTCTGCATCTTCATACTTCTTTTGCGCATTACCGATATGGCGCCCCAGTTTATCAAAATCATCACCAAAACGCTCATGTTCACGTGCCAAACGGTCAATTGCGCCAATCATTGCACGCGCTTGCTTCTCAATGCGTAAACCACGCAGACCAAACACAATTGTCATAAGATACGCATAGAACGAATTTGGCGATACCGGAATTACACGATGTTTAAAGAAATACTCCAACAGATCATGTCCGTCCTTATCAGCAATAATTGTCTCATAATAGACATTTTCCGCCGGAATATACATGAGCGCAAATTCTAATGTCCCCTCTTCTGGTACAATGTATTTCTTGGCAATTGCCTGTACGTGTTTTTTAACATCACTTACAAAAGCACGCCGCGCACGCGCACGATCATTTTCTGATAAATCACCAGCCATCACACGCTTAAAATTCTCCAACGGAAATTTTGCATCTACACTAATGAGCGTATTATCACGCAATTTAATAATCGCATCTACAATATCTCCATTGGAAAAGCGATATTGAATTGCATAGTGCTCTTGTGGCAACATGCTTTCCAAAAGGTCTGCTAACATTAATTCGCCAAATCCACCGCGTAGCTTTGGCGCCGTCAAGATATCTTGTAAACTGGCAACATCCTTACTGACTTCAACCATGCGCTGATTACTTGCCTCCACTTTTGCAAGTAGTGCTTTAACGTGCGCAAATGATTGTGCTGTTGCATCCATGCGCTGATCAATACGCTTAGTATTGTCTGCCAATTGTATATTAATCGCCTGCTGCACCTTTGCAATTGACTGCGCGGTGTCACTTAAACGCATATTTAGCTGCGTCGTATTCTCTGCAATACGTCGATCCATCGCCTCCGTCAATGTTGCAATTTGTGTCGTCATCGTTGTCATCACGCTTTGCAATGCTTGTTGTATATCTTGCTGCACATTTTGACGCTTACGTGATTGTGCTATGCGCCAAAACACAAAGAGTATGCCAACAATTACAGCGCCACCAATACTACCGCTGAGAAGAAATTCTACTGTAGACATAATTGCATGACATTGAACTTTCTATACACGACGACGCTTGAGTGCATTCGTCGTCCGTTTGAAATGTGGAATCGTATTAATGATCTCGTCATACGGTCCTTGAAGAAAATCACGCAAAAAACGATCCGTCATGTTAAGACGATATTTATATTCTTCCATCGTCAATAACACATACCGCACCTCACGTCCCATTTCAGCTTCCAACGCCTTAATCCATTTCATCAATCGCGCACGACTCACATCGTTGGCAACAATAAATAAATCAGCACGTGCCTTGGTATAATTAAGAAATATCCCACTTGCAAGCGCCAAATGCACTTCACCAATTTTTGCAACTTGTGTCAATACCTGACATTCCGGCGTTACCGTTGCATGCGTTAAAAGCGCCATAAGCTGATCACGCAATGCAAAGTCATCGTTCATACGATAGTGTTTCCGTCCTTTAAGGCGTCGCACTTTAACGAAAGCGATACGCTCCGCCATACGCATTTCTCGCTGTACATCAACTGATGTAATCTGCGTACGCATCGCAATATCTGTCGTTGTAAACTGTATATCAGGATTGAGTAAGAAAAGACGTAAAATGCGTACGCGCGCCTTTGAACCAAACAATGCCGTAAGGATATCTATCATAAATGCATCCGTTAAAAACAAAACATACCACTCCTTTCTCTTTCAGTATACAAGAGCTTCCACTGTTAGGCAAAAGCTGCTACGTTTCGTCATGCACCATGCGAAAAAAATTATGCAAAATCTTTGTCGCATGCGGTGATGGCGCACACATTGCATCAACCGTACGTCCCTTTGGTACATATTCCGGATAGGTTGCCAAACGTGATACAATCGCATCATAATCAAGCTCCGGATGAAACTGTGTGGAATATACGTGTTTTCCATAACGCAACATGCCGTAATCACACTGCGGTCCACAAACAAGGACTTGTGCACCTTTTGGCAAGCGCATAACTGCATCCTTATGTCCATACTGTGCTACAAATGTCTGTGGCACATGAGCAAGTAACACCTCATCATCAATACAACGCCGTACTGCAAACGTGCCTGTTTTTGACTGTTTACGACACTGGCGCACCGGCGCGCCGGCATAGTCCGCCAATAACTGATGTCCGAGACAAATCCCCAACGTTGGTACATCATGTGTAATGATATGATGCAACAACGGTGCAATACGTATACGTGTTGCACGCATCAATTTACGCGCTGCAGCATCGGCCGGCATACCGCCATCAAAGTGCATATCACCTGACCCGCCAAGAATAATGCCATCATATGATGCAAGCACTCTGTCTGGCGCAGTAAAGTTAACTCCGTCTGCTGTAGCGTCCATAAATGTAAGCGCAACAAATGTTCCTGCAAAACGTGTGAAATCTTGTTGTTCCGCATAGAGCGCATCAGGATTTGTGCGAAATTGTATAACGAGAATATTTTTCATGGTTATCATAGTTAACGCGAACGTTTTACATTTCTACCACTATCTTATACCACACTTACCTTTCATAATAAAGCGTGTGTTATGATATATTTTTTACCCTGTGCTTCCATCATTGCAAAAATGTAGTATAATACTAGATATGAAACAATCTACTGACAAACAATACTTTACGCAAAACATCGCGTCGATTGCTGTCGTTCATGATCATCATATCGCGCCATATGTTGACACCTTTGCAATTACACCGCAAAACATCATTGAACGCGAACATGGATCACTTATCGGCTTTTTTCGTATCTATGATGAAAGTAATGATAGTGCCTACATCGCAAACTTCTTAACATCCGTTCTTAAAAAAGCGTTCTATGCATCTACGCAACGTGATACCGAAAGCGCGCTAGAGATGGCGCTCGCAAAAATCAACATTGCACTCGGTGAGCTTGCGCAACACAATTCTGCACAATGGATCGGCAAAGTTGATGGTGCAATTTGTGCTTTTACACAAACAACCGTCTGTTTTAGTTCATGCGGTAATGCCAGCATCAAACTCTTTCGTAATAATACACTCATAGAAATCAGCGCAACACAAGACACAACGCCCGATGTCCTTTCTACATTCAATGACATTGCCTGTGGACCACTCAAAGATAAAGACCTCTTTATTATCGCATCACGAGAGTGCGATGATATTCTTTCACATAATGAATGCCAACGTGCTTGCATTCGTTACAGTGGTAAGCAACGTGAACAATTTTTCCGCACAGCACTGATTAACCAAAGTGATGGAAGTTGTATGCATCTCGTGGAAATTACACCGGCACGCGTAGAAATAGCACGTCGTAGCGCCACATTTGACGTTAACGAAGAAAATGTCACCATACCGGAAAACGTCTTTAGTGCAACAACATTCTCCGAAGAATTGCCACAACCTAATACGCAAAGAAAAAAGGGAACGCCATCTACAGAGCAAACCACGACAACGCCGGGACATATCTACCTGCAAGGCGACGAGACGGACACTGCACAAACACCATTTATCGACATTCTCAAAGAACACACATTTCAATTGCGCGCAACACTTCGTCGTTGGACGCAGTCTTCGCGCACAAATATTACAAATACCTATGTTGCCGCACGTACACAGAGTGTACGCCATACACGTAAAGCTATCGACTATGTGCGTACCGCGAGTCGCACGTCATTCTTCGCCGCACTCACGACAGCACGTCGTAATGCACAAAAAATCCGTACGCGCATCGCGCAAGCAAAAACACGCTTAATGCATATGCGTAACAATACACATGCCACAGCAACCGATGCCACGGTTACACCAAAACAAAAAGTACATCATACACATGCGCAACAGATCGATATACCACCAACACGTCGGCACACTGATAGTGCACGAGAAATAATACGCCAACAACAGTCAGATACAAAAGAATCATTTACATCACACTCACAAACCACACAGGCAACAGCACCGGAGAAAGTAAACGACACACAACAGAAAGACCTCTCTGTCATCGATCAATTCTTCGCAACAAACACAACACCGCCACAGGCAACAGCACCGGAGAAAATCTCTATCATTGCAATAATTACCAATAATCTCGGCAAAATAACAAACAGTATCGGTGCAATAATTCGTACACTATCATCCCGTCTACATGATGCACTAAAAAACCCTCTCGCGAAGAAGTTTCTTCCGCATCCACACCGCATAGTAACAACATTGCACGGTTTAACACTACGCCAACGTATCAATGCTTTTATACTCCTGATAATCATTGTTACCGTTCCTCTAATCATTGAACGTATCACACGCAAAGATACACCAATCACCAAAACGCCAGCACAACCGACAACACAAACAACGCCAACGGAAAACATCGTGACAGACCGAACAAGCACACCCATCACACGTACGCACGTTATTCACAAAGATGCTTCCACCATAACAATTATCAAATTACGAGGTGAACTCTACGCTATTACACCACGCACAATTACACAAATTACCAATGCGGCAAATAAACGTAGCTTCACCTTGCCGAAACGCTACAGTGACATCGTAGAAGCTGTTGCCATGGACGACCTCAATCTTCTCTTTTTCCGTACATCTACCAATGAGATTATTTCATTCACACCGCTTGGTGCAAAGAAGTTTGTACAAAACAAAATTACGTTCCCTGCCGGACTCACGATCAATGCAATGGCATCTTACCGCACTTACCTCTATTTCTTTGATAGTTCCGCACATGATGTCTACCGGTACCCTCGCGTTACTGGTGGATTCGGTGCCGCAGTAGACTGGCTTAATGATGACACAACATTCACCACACCACATTCCGTTACCATAGATGGTACAATCTACATCATAAATGCCGACGGTGCGATTCAATCATTCTTCAAACACAAGAAAAAACCATTCCCAAAAATCACACTACAACCGGCACTTACAGCAGATTATCTCTTTACATCATCAGAAAAAGCGCCACTTTTTATTCTTGATCGCACAGCTCAACGTATCGTCGCAGTCAATAAAGAAAATGGCGCGGTTATAAAAAACATTACACATAAAGACTTTGCAACAGCAAAAGCCTTCACTGTCAATGAACGTCTCAATATTATTTCCGCACTCTTGAGTGATGGCACAATTGCCACTTACAAATACTAAGTACGTCAAATGCAAACTATTAACACACTACTTGCCGAAAGTAATAGTCGCGTTATACGTGCTGAAGCGGAAATCCTCCTCTCACATATTCTCAATCAATCACGTGCAACCATCATAGCGACACCTCAACAGCGCGTTACCGACACAGACGCAACAACATTCCGCACATTGATCGCACGTCGTATGCAAGGTGAACCACTTGCCTACCTTACCGGCACCAAAGAATTTTACGGTCGCACTTTTACTGTTACGCCAGATGTTCTCATTCCACGACCTGAAACAGAAATCCTCGTAGAACATGCGCTTGTCATCGCGCAAAAACATAGCAATACACAAAAGCGCGAACCCCTCATCATTGTAGACGTCGGTACAGGTTCCGGCGCGATTATTATTACACTCGCCACGGAACTCGCTGCACACTACACTACACATCGTTGCGGTTTCCTCGCAACAGATATCAGTATTGAGGCTTTACATATCGCTAATAACAACGCTCGCACATTTGACGTCGCCAACCAAATTGCTTTCATCAAGGCCGATCTCTTGACACCACTTCTTACCAACGGACCACTCACACGCATGCTACGTCTCGGCGCGCACCTCCTGATTTGTGCAAACCTTCCCTATGTTGACAGTGCACAAAGAACAACACTTGTAGAACGCCCGGAAAGTCGCGGACTCGCATTTGAACCGGCTGAAGCGCTCTGGGCGGATGATAATGGACTTGCGCTCTACAATCATCTTCTAACACAACTTGCAAATATCCGCACCATTGCGCCACAAGCACCACTTACAGTGTTCTGTGAAATTGATCCGGCACAAGAATATGATCTCATTAGTCGTATTCACGCACTATTTCCATCTGCACACACAACACCACATCCGGATCTTTCCGGGCGCACACGCCTTATAGAAATAATGTTACACACACAGGAATAATGCGACCAATCTATACATCTTTTATAGATGCAATCAATTCGGGAAAGTCTTCTTGCAAAAAATGTCCACGATCAATAAAACGCACAAATGCCGCATTCGGTAAATAGTGTGCATATGCCACGCCATCTTTAAATGGCACAACCGCGTCATCTTCACTATGATAAATCATAATACTATGCACACGTTGCTCTATGACCACAAGCTCCTGCGGATCTTCTATGCCAAAATCACACAACGGCTCATTCGGTGTATCTTCTATTGGCGCGGCAACCAAATGTAACTGCGCCACACGCACCGGCAATACATGTTCCGTCAAATACTTTGCCAGAAACACACCGCCGAGTGAATGTCCGATTAACACTACATCGTTACGCAATAGCGGTATAAGTTTTTTAAACCACAATGCCCATTCCTCATATCGCGCATACTGCGCTACCGGCATCTGCGGCAACAGCACCTCATAAGCATCTCCAAGTGCCACCGGCAACGTATCACGCCACGACGTGCCCTGCCGTCGCATCTTCTCTACAATACGTTCTACCGAATATGTCGCTAAATATGCACGCAACGCCTCCCGATTCGGCCATGTTGTTCCTCCGTGGATATGCAACACTTGCTTCTTTTGTAGCTTCATAACAGCGCAATAACTTTACACAAATATAACGCTAACAACTCTACGTATACTCCATGTATAGAGTATCATCATAAAGAATGCATAAACATAGTATAACATGTCCACATATTCATTTCACCTTGAGATTTCCGTATGTAACGTTGCAAAGCCATTGCTATGAATCGCGATTCTTTATCTCTATGCTTGTGCAGAACCTCTCAATACCCATCATCCATAATTCCTCCGGAAAGATGCCAAAAACAATCTTTGATGATTTTTACTTTCTCCATCAAAACATGATCTTCATATACATAAGGCACTCCGCATAATGCATCATTTTTCTCTTTCCATTCTTTAGCAATAGTATAGTTATCTCTATTGCATCGCGTTCCTCTTGCAGTGTCATGTCCCAATTAATTATGTGCTTTTATTATCACGGAAAAACTGTTCTATTTGTTCCATATTTACGCCAATAAATATCTTGTTTTTATCCCGTAATATCATAAAAAGTTTACTTGCAAACTCACGAAAATCACATCACCTATTACTATGTCTTCCGCGAAGACTACCGTAATACCATAACGGTCCTGACGGATTTTCCGATACATCGTCATTATTATTGTCAGTATCAATGAGTTGTGAATTTTCTTTAAACACCATGTGAAATGACACTTACTATTTTTCTACACACATTTATCTCTGATAAGATGTCATAAAGTCACGCTTTCAACAATATTCTTCCTATTATTTTTCGTCATAATAACACACACAAAGAAATGTTGTCTTGTTTGTAGCATCATCATGTACATCATGCGCAATAATCTCCAAGTCATAAATCTCTGCCAACATACTACTGCCCACAACAGCCGTTGACGCAACAAGTGTACCATCAGCAAGTGCACGCGCAGCAGCTGCGCCATCTGCAAAACCTTGCGTGCGTCCATCATCCATCACACACTTTCCAAAATGCTGCGCGATTTTTGTACGCGACTGCGCAAGCGCAACAGGATGGCCAATGATGCGCGTGATATCTCTACATGTTTGTCCGGGAAGTGCAAGCACATTCTGTCGAATTTCTTCTATCATCACATGTACTACACGAAAACGATAACGCCCTATAGCGCTAACCGTTTCCTCTACAATGCCGGCACGCGTATTATAAATGGCAAAAATACCATATGTAATATCCTGACACTCTAACGCATGTAACACACCATTGGTTGTGTAGCACGGCACATATGTCACAGTGGCATCGCATACATATTTTTGTACAAAATTACGTGCAACACCAGCACTAAACGATCCGTAGTCTCCTTGAAATCCAATGCGCATCATCACCGTATACTCTTCAAAAGATACCGCACACCGCGAATAGCTCGCTCAGCATCATCATACCATTCCCGCTTCGGCACACGTGACATGGTCTGCCGCACTCTCCATATATTACTACGCCAATTCTGTATTTTATCATAATACTTATCACCAACATCATATAGCACTGACAATTGCGCCAATCCTTCAGCAAATACATCCAATTGTCTCACGATAGAATGCCTCTCTTGTTCCGAAGGTCCTACTGCATCGTACCCAACATATGCTTGAAGCCGTTGCGGTAACCACTCCTTTACACGGTCAAAAAGCGGAAGACCTTCCACAGCCGTCATACGTTCATTTGCAACAGAAAGCATTTTCTCAAGATTTCTTGCTACTATGTGTAATTTTTCACATAGTATAGTGCGAGGTGAATCATTCTCTTCTCCAGAATCGCGCCACTGCGCACTACTATCAATGCCAGCGTCTTGATAATTTTTAATTATTGCCAAAATTCTTTCCGTAGCAATATCCTCTCTAAAATTTTCCAAAAAAGCATGCACTCTATCGTCTTTGCCATCATGTACTCCGTGCGAAAATCGTGCTGCTTCTTCTTTCACTTCCGTCAAGAGATTTTTTGCCTCCAGTGCCCACCGTCGACGTTCAGCAATGCTAAAATTTAATACTTCACGTACATTTCTTGCCATAAAATCTAATAAACGTGTACGTGTCACATCAGAAACTATTGCTTCATTATTTTGTTCAAGAATCACAGAAAGAGCATGTATCATATCATACAAAAGCACTGCCGTTTTCTCAGAAAGATGTTGATGACGATTGCTTACAAAATCTTCCAAGATACCGATAGCACTCTCTGAAAATGTCACTACCACATCGCCGGTATGGATTTTCTCGTGTCCGTGCACCGTATCCACGCCCTCCTTCTCACTATACAATTCCGTCTCATGGGCATTTTTCCTTTTACGAAAGGCATCCAATGACACAACATTATCATGTGATGCATTTTTCTCAGACATACATATAACTTCTATGTATTACATCATTCTACCTTCTTTTCTACCACTTTATTCTTCGCAATCTATCCCGCCAACTGCACACGTTCACGAATTTCACGTTCAACAACATCACGGTCGCGCCCATAACGTAACCGTGATAATTCTTTAAAGTATCCGGCTAATTCATGATTTACTTTTGATGGTGGATACGTTGTTAAATTAAATGCCGGCGTTGTCTGTTCATCAAGAAGAATCTTTACAAAAGCATTGTAATTGTCTACATTCATCAAGTCCGCCGCACTAAATTCCGGCGCAAATTGCTTTTCCAATTGTTCGGCATCCTCCGCACCCACGCGAAAAGCACACATACTTCCCACATTGCCAAACACCGCCTTAGCAATCTCCTCTGAAAGTTGACCGATAAACTGATGCGCAATCGTCAGACTGAGACGGTACTTACGCGCCTCCGAAAGAATCTGTGCAATAGAATCCGTTGTTACATTTTGAAACTCGTCAATATAGAGATAAAAATCTTTACGCTCCTCCTCTGGCATATCTACGCGCGCCAAGGCCGCCATTAAGATCTTACCGATGATAATCATGCCCAACAACTGTGCATTTATTTCACCAATCTTTCCTTTAGAGAGGTTCACGATGAGAATCTTTTCATTATCCATAGCATCACGGAAATCAATAGTACTCTTTTGCTGTGCAATAATCGGACGCATCAAGTCATTGGCAACAAATGGCGTCAATTTGGAAGTAATGTACGGTACCATATTCTGCAGTGATGCTTCACCGCCAGCTTTCTCCGCTTCTTTAACCCAAAAATCACGCACAACAGGATTGGAACACTTGCGCAACTTCATCCGTCGGAAAGATTCGTCAGAAAGAACTTTTGGAATCTCCATTAACGTAGACCCACTTTCCGGATCTTCCATGACCAAAAGCATCGCATTACGCATATACTGCTCAAACATTGGTCCACCAGTTGCTTTGAGATCATAAAGTTTATCAAAAATATTGATCATCTCATTAACAACAAAACCTTTCTGCTCCGGCGTGTTAAACTCCACCATATTTAAACCGAACGGACGTCCAGAGTCGGCAGGATCAAAATAAATAACATCCTCTGCACGCTCCTTCGGCACAGCACCCAATACATCATCAGCAAAATCACCGTGCGGATCAATAATACATACACCACGTCCCTCACGTACATCTTGTTTAGCAAGTTCTTTGAGAAAATTAGACTTACCGGTACCGGTTTGACCAATTGTGTAGAGATGGCGTCGTCGTGCATTCTGCGTCAAACGAATATCTGTTTTAACGCCACGATATGCATTAAAACCTAAAAGTAATCCTTCATCCGGTAATTTTGATGGTGGCGGTGCCGTTTTTGATTTTAAATAATTAATTTTTGGCGTTGTTGTCTGTGCCGTCGGAAAATGAAAGATACTCGCAATCTCCTCAGTATTAAGAATCATGGCATACTTCTCATTAAATACACGGAATATGTAACGATATGCTATTTTCTTATTACTTCCACGATGACTAACTTTAAAATGGTTAATATCATGATTATCAAATTGCACGAAAGCATTCTCAAGATGTGCAAGAATGTCCTCTGCACGCTCCTTTGTTGCGGCGCTGGCAATTAATCGTATATTGACGGAAAACGCCGCTTTCCGTGTTTTGTTTTCAATAGATTTTATCAACTCCTGCTCATCTGGCGTTAATTGTATCGGATTGTTTTCTGTAATTTTACCGTCACTATTCTTGACGCTCTTCGAAACTTCTGCAAGTGCATTGATAGTTTGCACGAACATATTATTACTTTGAACATCTTTAAGTTGTTTGCCTTGTTGCATTTCATGCGCAATCTCCTTACCGGAATTACGCCAACCATGTGGCGCCTTTGCTAAGACAAGTTGAATTGCCGCACCTTCCTCTTTTACTTTCAATTTTGAAAGTGCTGTCGTTAATTCATTGAGCGGATCAGCGTCTATTGCAGTATATGTACGCACCGGCAGTGAGTGTTTGTTTTTTAATGTAAGTGTTGCAATTGCTGTATGCGAACCGGGTGCAAAAATCGTATAATCATCAACAACTTCAATGACGGCGTCGGTAAAGTAACTATGAATTTGTTTCTCTACACGCTCCCAGATCGTACGTGGTGCCGCAACATAAAAAGTAACTTCCTCACTATCCGACGGATTGGCAATTTCCATTGAAATGATTGGCGCATCATAAAGTATGCGCTCCCAAATCGCACGCTTATTGTGCATATTTGCCAATGCCCCAAGCAATTCCTCCATTTTACCAATCTCTTTTTGCCATGCCTCTTGACCGGTAGCACCACCGGATGCATCTTCATCTTTTCTATCAGCGCCTTTGCGCACGCGAACTGTTGCAACGCGCATGCCAAGAGAATCCTTCACTTGCGCACGAAAACCAAAAAAACTACGTATCACAAGCAACGTACCGGAGACCAAGCTCGTCAGTGCAAGCACTATAACAATAAACGTAAAAACTATATTAACCACATGTAATGCTGATTATAATCTAAAATCTCTACAAGAGACCTTCCTTATTAAGCGCTTCAAAAAATTGATCTGCAAGCATCTTATCATGCATCGTATCCAAAACATAGTAATCACTCATGTGACGCGCCACCTTTACCGCATGCACAACGCCCTTAACCTTTGCAAGTTCTATAAGGTGCTCCACTTGCGCCTTAACATCTGCATGGTCCGCACCGGCGCGTGCATCACGTGCCACCGTATGTGCATGATAAACACTCTCATCATCACTCTCATCATCAGTCTGCAGTTGCGCAAGCATTTTCTGATACGTACTGTCACGCTCGGCACTACTACGCTCCTTAGCTTCGCTGGCTGTCGTCTTTGTGCGTGAAATCGGCTTTGACTCACCGCCACCGACGAACTTCGCCCGCAGATCAATATTATCTTCAATTGGTTCGCGATACTGATCCGCCATAAGTCCTATAATTGCTTAGTTAATTAATCTTCTGCAACACCAGTGCCGTATTGCATTACCGTTTCCCACATCTCACGGAAGAACGCACTAACACTTGCCTGCACATGCTCTTTAATATGTTCCCATCATACTATGCAAAAACCGTACAGCCTCTGCATCAGAGAGATCACCATCTGATAACATATCTATTAAAACAAAGTGATCTTTCTCTGATAGTACTTGGCAAGAGATCTACAAAAATTCGTTGCGCAAGAACATCCATAATACGCGTAACAATTATTGCACGCTCCGATACCGGCATTCCCGTTAATGCCAACTGTTCTGCAATAGAATGATGGAATTGTTCATACGTTTGCACCATAGGTACATTGTACCACATCCGCAACAATTTTGACTATGTCTCTAGTTTAGCGCACGTTTGGTATGTTCTCCTTCAACTAATAACATGTACTCACTAAAAGACATTTTTCTAATGTTTTGTCCTTTGTATTATCAACACTGTCACCAAAGTCGTTAATTACACCATCCATATACAACAGCATAAACTATCGTACATTACCATTAATTTTCGTATTCATACTAAAATCCTTTAGTGAAAGCTACTTGATTTCTGTATAAAGTGTTTCTGGCGCAATGCCAAATTCGCGCAAAACCTTTGTGATACATTGTGCCACCTCAGTATCTAAATCTATATGCTCCGGCATGACATTATCACCTTCCGATAGAGATATCTCACTGGTAGCATAATCCTCCAATGAGGTCTGATGATTAGTGACGCAAAGTGCGGTGATGTGCCACACTGTGATCAGGCGTCGTCTTATCAGGTATCATGTCAACATCTTTCGCCTGCGGCGCTTGTACGCCAATACCGATCGCATAACCATCGTACAATCCGTTCTATAGCCAATGAGGACAACGTGATACTATCTCGCCGACACTGTACATCAAGTACCGTTTGCATTGCATACAACTCACTATTAAGTGTATCTCTCATTCCCTTCTTCCTCATTCCTTCTTTCAGTGCAATATTTTGCTTTATATTTCTTTACCGTTCCATATCTTTCAATGCGTTTGATCGTTTATTGTTTTCATTAATAAGACACAAGTATTATATTATGGTATAATTATAACATCATTCAAGCATCCTTGTACATAATATAAAAGACATTCAATAAATAAAAAAATAACATAAAAATTAAAATGTCGTCAAATACTGCCTCTATCAACGTTGCTCTTCCAAAACTCTCCCGACGCACACGCGTACTACTGATTGCGCTCATTCTCCTCTTCGGCTTCTTTATGCGCGTCTGGCAGATTGACACAGCACCACCCGGCATCTATCCGGACGAAGCGCAAAACGGCTACGACGCCTACATCGCGCAGAGCACCGGTGCCTACCAATGGTTCTATCCCGACAACAACGGACGCGAAGGACTCTACATCAACCTCATCGCACTTTCCTTCACGCTCTTTGGCGTGAGTATTCTCACATTCAAACTCGCCTCTGTTCTCATCGGTACACTCACCATCCTCGGTACCTATCTCCTCGCACGCGAGATCTTCTGGCGGTGGCAACACGGCGCCTACCTCGCGCTCATCAACGCACTCTTAATCGCCGGCGCTTTCTGGCATGTTACGTTTTCACGCATCGGCTTTCGCGCCATCCTTTTGCCGCTCGTACTCGTGTTCTCTTTTTGGCTCCTCCTGCGCGGACTGCGCCTTATCCGCGAGTATGCACGCGCGATGCACCTCTTCTTTCTCTCAGGACTTGTTTTTGGTCTGGGATTGCATACTTATATCGCTTTCCGCAT
>CAZGWO010000003.1:0-15830 GCA_964528835.1 uncultured Pseudobdellovibrionaceae bacterium | reverse complement strand
TGCAATAGACGCCATCATCTGTACTGCCTCTACGGGATATGCACCAATTGCCGTTTCCGCACTCAACATAATCGCATCAGTGCCATCCAGAATTGCATTCGTCACATCCGCAACCTCTGCACGCGTCGGCACCGGTGCATGAATCATAGACTCTAACATCTGTGTTGCCACAATAACCGGCTTACCGACCGTGTTACACTTCTTAATGATCATCTTCTGATAGTGTGGAACATTTTCTGCCGGCACTTCAACAGCAAGATCGCCACGCGCAACCATAATACCGTCTACAACTGAAATAATCGCATCAATATCCTCAATCGCCTCTTGCGTTTCAATCTTCGCAATAATTTTTGCATGAGATCCTTCGCGTGTAAGAAGACGTCGCAACTGTAAAATATCTTTTGCATTACGTACAAAAGATAGCGCAAAAAAATCTATATCCATACCAATACCAAAAAGTACGTCACGCCGATCTTTTGCTGTCAATGAACTTACACTCAAGTGCGCGCCGGGAACATTAACGCCACGTCGTGAGCGAATTAACCCACCAACAACAACACGTGTAATCACGTCCGTATCTGTTACACGCACTACCTCCAAGCGCTTTGTTCCATCATCCAACAAGATTACTTGCCCCACATCAACTTCACGTGGCAAACGTGCATAGTTAATGTAAACACGTTCCCGCGTACCAACACATTTTTTTGTTGAAAGTGTCAGTATATCGCCCGACACAATCGTTACCGCACCATCTTCGAAGTCACCGATCCGGATCTTTGGTCCACCAAGATCTTGCAAAAGTGCCACATGTTTCTTATTACGCGTAGCGCTGCGCCGCACAGATACTATACGACGACGATGTTCTTCGTGATCACCGTGAGAAAAATTAAATCGCACAACATTCACACCACTGGCAATAAGTGTATCTAGCATCTTTGGTTTTTCTGATGCCGGCCCAACAGTCATCACAATTTTTACTTTCTTGCGCTCTGTTTTCATAGTCTTAAATTCCAATAGCTCAAATATATCCAAAAATACAACAAAACAGAGCAAATGTCAATGCTCAGTTTCATCTATGTCCACTACTGTGCGTTCCGTTGTGGGAGCGATTCACATGCAATGCCATCGCCATCGCCGTCTAAACGATTAATGTCCTTACCGGCACCACCACAGCGTCGCATCACATCCTGCGCTTGTGCCTGATAAAGAAAATCGCTACAATTATACTCATCTGCCTCACAGTTTGCCACAAGCGGTGACACACCATCAAAATTAATATTGCCGTCAGCATCGCGAATTACTTTTGATCCCGCTAACCCTTTGCCAGAAAGTAGCGCGCCAAGATCAAAATCATTATTTGTCGCTTCAAGTCCCAATGCACCAACCAAGAGTGCAATGATCACACCGAGACCGCCCTTAACGACTTTATAGAATTTCTTCGGAACTTTTACCTTTGGAATTGCCATAGTATCTTCATATTTACAAAAAATTACCACCGCATCATTTACTATGCGGGCTCAACCATTACAAAAAAGGCAATGGCCATAAGAAGCAACACAATAATCACAGCGATGCGCACCTTTTTATTTCCGCGAATACTCATACGTCTGAATTACTACTAAATTACACTATTCTATAGTACCACTTTTTTCAATGCCCGTCATCTCCTCCCAACCAATGCATTACGGAAAGTATACTAATCGCCACTGTACCAATCAAACGCTCACCAAATGTTTCTCGTGTTGGCATTGATGTTGTATCATCAGTTGGTATACCAACCCAAAAACGCATGCGATAAATTGTTGCGCCACGCTCCACTTGTGCTTTTTCCCAATCTGTTCGAATGCCGTATGGTGGTGTATCAAAAAATATATACGCATATTGACAGTTATCCAAAATCGCCACCGTATCATCAAAGACGTCCTTGCGATCTGTCTGAAAAATCCATGTCGTGCGTGGATCGCACCACTGCGCAGCATGCTCCAGAAACTGTTGCGTAATGATACGACGCTTCTTGTGTCGCTTCTTTGGCCATGGGTCCGGAAAATTTATATAAATTTCACGCACAAAAACACCTGCCTGTTGCGATGGCAGAAGAATATTTTTAAGATTACGTGTACCATCGCCATCAAAAACACGGATGTTTTCCTGCATCGCAAAACGCGCACGCAACTGCATAGCAACACGCGCACGCACTTCCAGTGCAATATAATTATATTGCGGAAACAGCGCACTAAGTTCGGCGATAAATTCTCCCTTGAATGCGCCAATATCAACGATGATATCGCGTGTATTACCGAAACCGGCAAAACTATGCTCCTTGAGAATGCCTAACGGATTAACATGATGACGAATGCGTTTACTCATAAGAACTTTCCATCATTTGAATATTGATTTATTTCCTTATCCACCACCTTTGTTTTAAAAAACATACCGCAAAATATTGACATATCCACTATACAAACAACGCTCTATGCACCGTGTTTGAATGCCATTACATCGCCATCACGCACGACATAGTCCTTTCCTACAGTTTGCAACTTTCCCGCATCACGCGCAGCACTCCAACCACCACATGCAACGAGATCAGACCAGAACACTGTATCTGCGCAGACAAATTTCTTCTCAAAATCCGTATGAATTACGCCTGCTGCTTCCGGTGCTGTCGCGCCCCTACGAATTGTCCACGCACGCGTCTCCATCTCACCAGTCGTAAAGTATGTTTGTACATTTAATAAATCATACGCTGCTCTGATTAACGCATCAAGCTGTGATACAATGCCTAATTCCCTTGCATCATCAGCACTCATTGCCAATAACTCCTCCTCTATTTTAACATCAAGCATCACGTGCGGTCGCGCCTCGAGATCTGCCGGCAATACATCACCCTCAATCATGTTGTAGACGTAGAGCATCGGCTTCATTGTCAACAATGCCATCTCCCTGACAATCGTACGCACATTCTGATCTTCATAATCCAACACAACACTCTGCGCAAAATCACCAGCATCCAATGCCTCTTTAATCCGCTCTACGATTGCCATCTGCGCAACAGCATCTTTGTCACCACCACGTGCATTCTTCGTCAGGCGTACGATCGTCTTCTCCACAGTTGCCAAATCCGCAAGAATAAGCTCCATTTCAATAATCGCAATATCGCGCACCGGATCCACAAAATCATGCACGTGTGTAATCATAGTATTAGCAAAGACGCGCACTACGTGAATGATCGCATCTACCTCACGAATATTAGCAAGGAACTTATTGCCCAATCCCTCACCTTCGCTTGCACCCTTAACTAATCCGGCAATATCCACAAACTCCACGATTGCTGGCAAAATCTTTTTGCTTTGACTAGTTACTGACAATTCTGCTAAACGCGGATCTGGTACTTCCACGATACCGACATTTGGCTCAATCGTACAAAACGGATAATTACTAGTCTCAATTTCCTTACGTGTCAATGCTTTAAAAAGCGTACTCTTACCGACATTCGGCAACCCAACAATCCCAATTTTCATAATCATGTTTTCTATAAATCTCTGTATGTAATCCTATCATCCTCATATATAAAACGCAATATTACAAAAAACAGCAGCGTATAGCCACTGTTTTTATAGCAAGACACAGATCCTAGAGAATTGTCGCCGCACTGATATGGTCACCTTTCTTCGGCTTCATGAGACGCACACCCTGTGTCGCACGTCCCAACACAGAAATGGAACCAAGTGGAATACGAATAATCTGTCCGTGTTGTGACGTTACAATTAAATCACTTACTTCATCATCAGCACGCACAACTTCCGCATGAACAATTTTTCCGGTCTTGTCTGTTACAGCACCGGCCTTAATACCGCTACCACCACGACCCTGCGTCTTAAATGCCGTAACATTCGTACGCTTACCAAAACCATTTTCCGTAATAACCAAGAGTGCCGCCTCTTCAATATCATTAAGGCTGATCGTATCGACACCAACAACAATATCATTCGCTTTAGAAAGCTTAATACCACGCACACCGGCTGCTGCACGTCCCATAGAACGTACCGCATCCTCGTGAAAACGGATAGATTGTCCCTGTGCCGTCGTTAACAACACATCATCATTACCCGTTGTCGGACGCACCCAACCGAGTGTATCACCTGACGCAAGCTTGATTGCAATTAAACCACTACGTCGCACATTGGCAAAATCTTCCACTGCAACACGCTTGATCGTACCATGTTGTGTCACCATCACGAAATACTTGTACTGATCATCCGCATTGAACGCAATCATTGCCGTAACCTTCTCTTGTTGTGACAATTCCAAAAAATTAACAATTGCATTACCTTTAGCGATACGCGTCGACTCCGGAATTTCATGCGCCTGCATCTGAAAGACTTTTCCGGTAGAAGTAAAAAACAACAAATTATCATGTGTCATAACACTGGCAACAGTTGCGATCTCATCGCCCTCCTTTGTTGTTGCGCCAATGACACCCTTACCACCACGGCGCTGTGCACGATATTGCGACGGCGCAACACGTTTAACATAACCATCAACACTAATCGTTATAATTGCCTCTTCATTCGGAATTAAGTCTTCCAACGAAAATGTATCAACACCGCCGGCAATAACACGTGTTTTACGCGCATCACCATACGTATCACGAAGCGTGCGCAGTTCTTCTTTAATGATACCCATTAACTTCTTGTGGCTCTTGAGAATGGATTCCAAATACGCAATGAGCTTCATCTTTTCCTTCAGTTCGTCTTCAATCTTCTTGCGTTCCAATCCAGCGAGTGTCTGTAAGCGCATTTCCAGAATTGCCGTTGCCTGCCGTTCGGAAAATTGAAATCTTTTCATTAAATTATCATGTGCAATCTCGCGCGTCTTTGATTGCTTAATCACCTTAATCACCTCATCAATATGGTCAAGCGCCTTAACAAGTCCTTCCAAAATATGTGCGCGATCTTTGGCTTTGCGTAAATCAAATTGCGTACGTCGCGTCACGACATCCTCGCGATGCGCAATATAGTACGTCAACATTTCCTTGAGCGTCAAAATGCGCGGTTCAATACCGTCCACAAGCGCTAACATATTCGCACTGAAATTCTTCTGTAGATCTGTCAGTTTGTAGAGTGTATTGAGTACCTTCTGTGGCTGCGCTTCCTTCTTTAAATCGATTGCAATACGTACGCCATCCTTGTCGGACTCATCGCGCAAATTCTTGATACCAACAATCTTACCATCTTTCACAAGATGTGCAATTTTCTCAATGAGCGATGCCTTGTTGGTCTGATACGTTACCTCGGAAATAATAATCTGAAATGCACCGGCGCGTGTCTCCACGATCTCAGCAGCAGCACGCATCGCAATACGCCCACGTCCGGTTGCATACACTTCACGAATATCGTTCGTATTATAAATAATACCACCTGTTGGAAAATCCGGACCTTTAACAAACTGCATCAAATCATCAACATCCGCCTTCGGATGATCAATAATGTGCAGAATCGCATCAACAAGCTCATTAAAGTTATGTGGTGGAATATTGGTTGCCATACCAACTGCGATGCCGACTGTACCGTTAAGTAATAACTGCGGCAATTTCGCCGGCAATACCGTTGGTTCATCATGTGATCCATCAAAGTTTGGACGAAAATCCACCGTTTCCTTCTCAATATCCACGAGCATCTCCTCGGCAATCGGTTGTAACTTCGCTTCTGTATAACGATATGCGGCAGCACCATCACCATCCATAGAGCCAAAATTTCCTTGTCCCCACACCAATGGATAACGTAAACTCCACTCTTGCGCCATACGTACCATAGAATCATACACGGCACTATCACCATGCGGGTGGTACTTTCCAAGGACTTCGCCCACAACAGTTGCGCTCTTACGAAATTTTGCCGTTGACTTTAATCCAGTCTTCCACATGGAGTAAAGAATGCGACGGTGCACCGGTTTAAATCCATCACGCACATCCGGCAATGCACGCGACACAATGACACTCATCGCATAGTCAAGGTACGATTGTTTAAGTTCTTCCGTAATTGGACGCGAAATAAGTTGCTCGCTCTGTTGTTGATCGTTCTTCTGCTTCATATACTATAAACACTGTTTATCTTAATTCCTTATACTTACTACTGATGCGTATTATCACCGTTAGTAAGTGTATCATTACCATCAACAGGAAGTGCTTCAATATCGTTGCCGGTAGCGGTTCGCTGAATCACTGTGTCAATCGCATCATTGGAATGATTGATGGCATCTTTAATATCCTGTAACTGTCCGCCATTATCCGGCAGTATGGTCTTATCATTAACATTATTGACAATTGCACGCACATCAACGCGAAGAGAGAAAATCCACAACACAACAATAAATGTCATAACAATTGTTACGAGGATAAAAATATATACCATACGTACATTCTCCGGTTTCTCCCGAATGCTCTTAATACGATCTTCTATAGTCATCACCTTTACTTAACTAATCACACAAAACCATGCAAAATACGATACCGCTATGGTGCCATAAGCACTACCTTTGTTCCGGTGTCATCGCAATCCTTCTCTTTAAGGACAACCTTTTGTACAGACTCCTTTGGACATGTACCCACTTGATTGCACAGTGCATCCACCGCACCGGGTGCCATCGCAAGTGGTAACACATATGACGGTTCCACTTTACGAATAATTTCTGTTGCACGATCTGTATCAAAACTATCCGCACCAACTGCAATAATCATGATATGCGCGCCATTTATCTCCTCAAACTGTTGTGCGCTTGGTGTCATATTCGTACCGGCAAGAATTGCAACTTTTAGACCCTCCGACTCAATAACATAAAGCGTTGCTGGCGCAACATTTCCATCTGACGACGCTATGGCGGTACCAACGATATGTGTCCCGTATACCGCATACTCACCCGGCATTGTTATCGCCACCGTATCCGTACCATTAATACTCTCCGAACAATATGTTGGTGCATCTTTCGTTGTTACAACAATATTCGCTTTTGCCAATTGCGGCGGTGTCAACCCATTTACACGATTAAATGGGTTGACAACAATTGCAACATCTTGCGCACCACGCCCGCCAGGCTTTGTCGTTACTTTCACACAAGAAAGTCCATAATACTGAATATGCATAATTCTCTAATCTGACAATACACCAAATAAATCACTCCGCAGTACATATTTATTCCTGCGACACTCCTTTTCCCTCCTCAATTTTACCATGGCATCAAAAGAGTATCAAGACGCAACTATCGTAACTTTCAACACATATGTTACACTATAGGCGTACATCATGATATTATAATACACTGTCTATGACACAGAATCCGCTTTATGCACCGCGTCACAGCGCCGCGCACATTCTTGCACTCGTCACCAAAGAACTTTTCCCCGGCACCCAACTCGGTACGGGACCGGTAACAGAAAATGGCTTCTACTATGACATGAAGACGCCACAGCCACTCTCTGATGCTGATCTTAAGAACATTGAAAAGCTCATGAAAAAGCGCATCGCGCAGAACCTCCCATTTATACGCGAAGAACTATCGCTTGATGACGCACGCAATCTTTTCCGCAAACGCAATGAACCATATAAGGTGGAACTTATTGATAAAATTGCCGCAACAGGCGCAACAAGTGTCAGTATTTACCGCACCGGCGATGATTTTATAGATCTCTGCGAAGGACCGCACGTAGATAATACACGTCACATTGCCGCAAACGCACTCATGCTTACACACGTCGGTGGTGCATATTGGCAAGCCGATGAAAACAATGATCAAATGACGCGTGTCAGTGGCGTCCTCTTTGCTACCAAAGATGACCTTATCGCCTACAAAGAACGGTGCGCGGAAGCAGCACGGCGCGACCATCGTAAACTCGGTAAAGAATTGGATCTCTTTACGTTCTCCGACCTCGTTGGCCCCGGTCTTCCACTCTTCACTCCACGTGGCACTGCTATGCGCGACGCCATCGTAGAGAAAATCCAAACACTTCAAGCGGCCTATGGCTATCAACGCGTTACCATTCCACACATTACAAAGATTGATCTCTACGAAACATCCGGCCATGCACGCAAATTCGCTGATGAACTCTTCAAAATACGTGGCAAAAGCGCGCAAGAATTTGTCATGAAACCTATGAACTGCCCACACCACACACAAATCTACGCGGCACATCCACGTAGCTACCGCGACCTCCCGCTACGCTACATGGAAACCACAATGGTCTACCGTGATGAGCAGGCCGGCGAACTCCTTGGTCTTTCACGCGTCCGTTCCATTACACAAGATGATGGTCACGTGTTTTGCATGCCGGAACAAATCAAAAATGAATTGCGTAATATCATTAACGTCATTCGTGATTTCTACACGTCACTCAATCTCTTCAATGATGGCGATTACTGGGTCTCCATTTCCGTCCGTGACCCGCAAACACCGGAAGACTACATCGGCGACACCGCGCAATGGGACCATGCCGAACAAGTACTCCACGACATCGCTGAAGAAGCACATCTGCCATACAAACGCGTTGAAGGTGAAGCAGCGTTCTACGGACCAAAACTAGATTTCATGTTCAAAGACGCACTCGGTCGCGAGCGTCAACTCGGTACAGCGCAATTGGACTTTGTTATGCCACAACGCTTTGGATTAACCTACACCGATGCCGACGGCAACAAACAAATACCGGTTATGATCCATCGTGCAATCGCCGGTTCACTGGAACGATTTATGGCGATTGCCATTGAACATTTCGCCGGCGCATTTCCGTTCTGGCTCGCACCGGTACAAGTCGTTGTCATTCCCGTTTCTGACGCATTTACAGAGTATGGAACAACAATTCTCACAACGCTACACAACAATGACATTCGCGCAGAATTACGCAATAATACCGAAACACTGGGACGTCGCATCCGTACCGCACAAAAAGAAAAGATCCCCTACATGCTCATCGTTGGCGAGAAAGAAGTTACTGCGCAAACTGTTGCCGTACGCTCACGCGATACTGGTGATGAAGGCAGTATTACCATTGATGCATTCATCAAACGCGTAACGGCATAGCATTACAGACGTGAATACCGACCAATGCAAAACCATCGCCGTCATCGGCCCGACCGCCAGCGGCAAATCCACTATTGCTATCGCACTGGCGCAAAAGTATGGCGGCACTATTATTGGCGCTGACAGTCGCCAAATCTACCGCCATATGGACCTTGGCAGTGGCAAAGAGCCCGGTGCACTCTGTGATTTACGTATGAATAATACGTGTGCAGCAACACTTCCGCCACACCATCGTGCAATTCTTTCGCACACGCCCTACCTTACAAAACCGTATATTTCCAGTGGTGTTGCACACTACATGATTGACATTATTTCACCACGCACATCGTACAGCGCCGGTGCATTTGTTAAACGCGCGCAACGTACGCGCACGGCGCTGTGGCGCGCCAACATCCTCCCGATCATCTGCGGCGGAACGCATTTTTGGGTGCAAGCCTTGCTGGAAAATCACACCTTTCCGATGGTTGCACCAAACCCCGCACTGCGTATGCGCTACGCCACATACGATACAACAACACTTCTCAAAAAACTGCATAGCAAGGACCCACATCGCGCTAATAGCATCACCGCAAAAGGTGAACAGAACAACCGTCATCGGATCATCCGCGCATTGGAAATCTGCAATGCTGTCGGCACAGTTCGACAAACATCGACAACACCACCGAACCCAACAACAACTCTTATTCTCGCCGTCATACCGTCGATGGAGCGCATTATAGAAAACATTACGCGACGCCTCCCACCACGCCTTGACGCCGGTATGCTTAATGAAGTCCGTACACTCCATACCGAACACCATGTGCCATGGACACGCTTGGAATCATACGGACTGGAGTATAAATGGTGCACGCGCTATTTACGTGGCCACTGTACACAACAAGAAATGGCAGACGGCATCATACGTGAGAGTCGCCAATTTGCCAAACGCCAATTAACGTGGATTCGTCGCTGGGAGCGTAATGGTGCGCAGATTTATCACATCACAACAGAATCAGAAGCACTGTCCCATGCAAAAATCTTTCTCACGTAAAGTATGTTTCTATCAAAAAATTCCCGCTTCAAGAAAGTCTGCGTGACTGTAATAATCCTGCTCTGTACAATCGTTGGTACCAGTAGCATCATTATCTTGTCGCACTATAACGATCACGTTGAAACACCGGCAGACTGTATCGTTGTTTTTGGCGCGGCAATCGTAGACAACGACACGCCGAGTCATGCGCTCTATGACCGCACAATGACCGGCATCAAACTCTACCAGCAAAGTTACGCAAATCACTGCATCATCTTCTCCGGCGGACGCACAGCACCAGAAAGCACTCACGAAGCAGACATGATGCGTCTGATCGCGCGCCAAAACGGCATCCCGGAGGATGCCATCATCCGCGATTACGACGGAATAAATACCAAAGCAACAATCACAAATCTCGTGCCGGGCAAGCGCTACATCCTCATTTCCAACGACTTCCACCTCGCACGCATCACGCTCTTTGCACGCAGGGTCGGATTGGATTTCCAAACCCATCGTGCCACCTATCACACCGGTCGCTACCGCAAGGAACCGTTTTTCTTCTTCCGCGAAGTCGCCGCGCTCCTCTACTATGGTGCGTGTCCATCTTGCTCACGCTAGCACACTACTGCGTCATTTTTTCTTTCAGAAGTTCCGTTGCGCGTTGCGGATTCGCCTTGCCCTTCGTTTCCTTCATTACCTGTCCCATGAGGTACTTAAGCGCATTATCTTTGCCCGCTTTATAGTCTTCAACAGACTGCGCATTTGCCGACAACACCGCATCAACAATACTACCGAGCGTATCATCATCATTCATCTGTGCAAGTCCGTGTTCAGTAACGTACTGACTTGGGTCAATACCATTGCCATCGTACATTGCACGCAATACCGTCTGCGCCGCACTGGAATTAATCGCGCCATCGGCAATCATCCCAATGAGCTCTGCAAAGTTCTCCGGTGTGATAGCAACGTCACGAATCGTCTTTTGATCCTTAACCATATACGCTTGCAATTCATTGACAATGTAGTTCGCGGCAAGCGCGACAAGGCGCTCCTGTGGCGCTGCAACCTCACCCGACGTACGTTTTTCCCGACATTCACTAATGACATTCTCAAAATAGTCTGCGAGGAATTTATCAAGAAGAATAACATCGGCATTCTCATCACTAATACCGTATTCTTCTTTAAATCGCGCACGCTTAGCATCCGGCAGTTCCGGCAAAGTGTGTCGCAACGCATCAATGTATGCATCATCAAACACCATCGGTGGAATATCCGGTTCTGGAAAATAACGGTAGTCATGCGCCGACTCTTTGACACGCTGACTAAATGTCTCTCCACGCGCATCGTCCCACCCACGCGTCTCCTGCACGATCGACTCACCGTCCTCCAATAATGCCGTCTGTCGCTTGATTTCATAGTCAACAGCACGCTCCACAACACGAAATGAATTAAGGTTCTTAATTTCAACTTTTGTGCCACTCAGCTTTGCCGCACCTTCCTTGTGGAGAGAGATATTGACTTCACAGCGCATCTGCCCTTTCTCCATATCCGCATCAGAGATTTCCAAATAACGAATAATTTGCTGTAATTTCTGACAAAATGCACGTGCTTGCGCACCGCTGGTAATATCCGGCTCTGTTACCAATTCCATTAACGGCACACCAGCACGATTGAGATCTACTAATGTATAGTTCGCATCTTTCGGATGGCGCGACTTCCCGGTATCTTCTTCCATGTGGATGCGCGTAATGCCGATCGTCGCATCGCCGACGCGCAACGCACCCTTGCCGCACAGTGGCTGGTCGTACTGCGAAATCTGATATCCTTTCGGCAGATCCGGGTAGAAGTAGTTCTTGCGATCAAACTTCGTCTCGCGCAAGATCTCACATCCCAGCGCAAGACCGGCGCGCTGTACTGCGCGAATCGCTACTTCATTCGGTACCGGCAACGTTCCCGGCTGTGCTGTCGTGACAAGGTCAATATGAACATTTGGCTCTGCTTCCATACCAAGTCCATTCGTCTCTGCACAGAACATCTTGGATACTGTCTTTATTTCACAGTGCACCTCCATGCCAATTACCGGAATATACTTTGTCATAAAATCACAATCAAACTACTTATCAAATACTTCTATCATCCTACTGCAATCCCTCTCTAGCGTACAATAATTGTTACGTTCTTCTCAGTCTTATTGCCCGCTTTATCGTATGCACGAATTATTAGTGTATAGATACCACGCGGTGTTGAGCGTGTAATTATAAAAGACGGTGTTGTTGTTTTATATGTCTTACCACGCCACGTGTAACGATAGTATTTAATCCTGTGATTATCCTCAGCTTCCCACCATACACGCGCACCGGGATATTTTATTAACCGAAGTGGCATCTTCTTAAAGTGTGGACGGCGCGTATCTATAAAGATCTTATACACACCCTTACTCTTTATTAATTCACCTTTATCGTTATAAAACTTAAAGCGCAATTTATAAGTTTTTCCGTTACTAAAAGAAATCGATTTTGTCCATTTTCCGGTACGCGATGAAATGTTCACTCTTCCAAGCTTCTCTTTGTTGTTATAAATCTTTACCACACCACCTTTAAGTGCTTCCTGCGTACCGCTGAATGTCACACGCCTTCTTGCGAGATATACCGTCTTCCGCTTAGAAAGCTTAATCTTTTTCTTCTTATATATTTTTTTAATTTTCGGCTTTGCAATAGAAACATCTTTTGATGCAAAAAAGCCATTTTCCACAACTGTTGCGCTATTACCACCACTGTCAACAGCACGCATGACCAAACTGCCAATACCGTCCACCGTAACACTGCACGTTACCTTCGTTTCCAATGTCTGCACACATGACAAATTGCGCGTTTCCACCGTACTTGACGAATCAACGCTAACATCATCCTTAGCAATTGCCGTATCATCGGTAACAATAACACGCACATCATCAATCGCATGCGTACGTACTTTATCGTCAGCAGTAATAACAATTAACGGTGCATGACCAATTGTATAAGTCTCCGGTGTAATGCCGGCGTCAACAACATACGTGTGACCATCAGTATCCTTGATGTATGCATGAGGCTTTGGCGCAATCGACACTGTTCCATCAGCAACCATTACAGTAACATCATATACAGTCGGTGACACCATCGTTACAGTTTCAATTGTACTCTTTGATGCCGCTGTACCGGAAAGCTCAAAACTACCTTTACTCACACCGGTAACATCTTCACTAAACGTTACACGAAATGTCACCGTATCGCCACTGACTGTTGCAGTCATTGGATCGTGGCGCACGCTACTGAGCAACGTCGGTGCCTTGATTAGCGTATAGTCCTCATGTGCATCAATCGTCCCGTTGAACGTATTGGTCCCATCAGTGATATCCGTCGTCGTTTTAACCGCCAACGCAAGCGTACCCTCTGCTGTCGTCGTAGCGGCTACGTCATAGGTTTTTGCGTCAACTGTTGCAACACTGTCAATTGTTGCGCCAACACTTGCCGTACCGGAGAGTGCAAAATCCGTCTTATCCACGTTCTGCACATCCTCACTAAATGTTACGCGAAATGTTACTGCTCCAACCTGTACGGTATCATTCGTCGGATCCTTACGCGTAATTGTTGTAATTTTTGGCACGTGATTGACCGTGTACGCTTCCGATAATCCAATGGCGTCATCATAGGCATTGCCGGCAAGATCCTGAATATTATCAACAGCCGTACGCACAATGAGACTGAGCGTACCTTCCCCAGGTACAGCAACAACAACATCATAAACCGCCTGCGTTGATGCCGTTACACTCGTAATTGATGCTGAAGACGTAGCTGTTCCGGAAAGCGTAAAATCAGATGCATCAACGTTCTGTACATTCTCACTGAACGTTACGCGGAACGTTACAGTATCCGCAGTTGTCGTCGCAACTGTCGGCACGGAACGCACAATACTCGTGATCGTCGGCGGTGTCGTATCAGCTGCCTGTGCATCAGTCACAACCATGATTACACCATAGAAAATGAATGCTACACAAATACTATACCCTACAATTTGTTTAAACATAACATATCTAAAAAAATTACTACCTCTTTTATTATTATACCATAATAAAACTTTATGCTTTACAAGTAAATATACCGTAGGTCAAATATTTTACATTATACCAATAATGATGCGCACGCCAATATGTGACATACTTACGCATCTCCGCGCTCTCACACAAATTCCTGCGACTGCTGTGCCCAAAATGTCGCATAGCGACCATCGCACGCAAGCAGTACATCATGCGTGCCATCTTCTACAATCCGCCCCGCTTCCATGACGATAATGCGGTCCATCTTCTTGAGTGTGCTGAGGCGATGCGCGATCACAATCGTCGTCTTACCGGCCATTAAGTCCTCTGTTGCCACTTGAATATGTGCTTCACTCACACTGTCCAGCGCACTTGTCGCCTCATCCATCACCAAAATCGGCGCGTTTTTAAGAATTGCGCGCGCAATGGCGATACGCTGACGTTGCCCACCAGAGAGTTTGATACCGCGTTCACCCACGAGCGTGTCATAGCCCTGTGGCAATGCTGCGATGAAATCGTGCGCATGCGCGATCTGCGCTACCCGGACAATTTCCGCATCAGTCGCATCCGGTCGCGCATAAGCGATGTTTTCACGAATGCTACGGTGAAAGAGGAGCGGTTCCTGCGGAATATATGCAATGCGACTGCGCAAATCATCTTGTGTAACGGCGCGCACATCCTGATCGTCAATGCTGATCGCACCGGCCGTCACATCGGCAAAGCGCAAGAGAAGCTTAACAACTGTGCTCTTGCCGGCACCACTGCTGCCGACGAGTCCGATCTTTTGCCCCGCCGGAATCGTCAGTGAGAAATTGTGCAAAACATGCGATTGACCATCGCTATAGGTAAAGTCAACCGCATCAAATGTAATCTTGCCCTTGTGCAAGCGACAGAACTCCGGATGCGACGGATCATTCACCTCAACAGTGGCCTCAAAAACGTCCACCATCTCTTGCGCATTGGCAAATCCCTTCATAAAATGTTTAATCACGCGACCCAGCGGCCACAAACTGCCGAAGAGTTTCGCGATATAAAGCTGAATAATCACTACCGTACCGACCGACATTTCACCGGCAAACCACAGCACTATGGAGAGGTACATCGCGGTGACATTGAGCAGCGCAAACAGCAAGCCCTGTACGAGAATTTGCGTAACCTCAAAACGCCACGCCCGCTTCTGCGCATCATACTGTCGCTGTGTTACGCGCGCAAATGCGCTACGCTCAACATCACGTTGCGCAAACATCTTTACCGTCAAAATGTTCGTAATTATATCAGAAAAACGCCCCGTTACCGCGCTATCCGCCTCTGCCTCCGCCAGATCATACGACATGCCACGACGCACAAAGAACGCAACTGCCGCAATGTACAAACACATCCACACGCCAAAAAGCACCGCCACAACCGGCGCAATAAATGCCAATGTAATGATTACCGCCGGCACCTTCAGCGCTGACCACCAAAGATGAAATACTACAGTCTCAAACAGATCGGTGAAATTGCTCACAAAGCGCTTCGCCTGCGCGATGAGCGATCCGCTATGACGCTCCCCAAAGAACGCCACAGAATGTACCATGAGGCGGTCTGTTACAAAGTGCGTCAGGCGTCGCACAACACGCACCTCGAAGGCAACAATTATATAATCAGCGATACGAAAAGCACTTTCATGTCCGGCAATCA
>CAZGWO010000002.1:14068-18746 GCA_964528835.1 uncultured Pseudobdellovibrionaceae bacterium | reverse complement strand
CAAGCCACGTCAAATATGCACGCCCCTCCGGTGGCGTAAACGCTTTCACCTGCTGTGCATAAGTAACAAGTGCTTTATAAAGTACAGCTGTTGTGCGCACACTCCCAACATGCCATATAACAATAACGTGCTCCTGTGGTGCATGTGCAAGTAAATCTGCCAAAACGCGTTGCTGTGTCGCTGTAAATGCAAAAGGGTTTTTGATGACAATAAGTCGATGTTGCGTGAAGAGGCTTGCGTCCATAATTGCATTCTCAACCTGCGTCAACGACACATCATTCTGCGCACAATCAATGCGTACCAAACCGGCGCCAGACGGATTCTTCGCAAAAAATTTCCGCATCAATGCTTGAATTTTTTCCTGTGGTTGTAATGTTTCCGTACCGTAAAAGAAAAAGATCATCGTTGATTACCTTAAAAACTCCTCTCTCAAGTGTACCATACAAAAAACCACCGTCACGGTGGTTTTTGTATATATTGTGAAAAGATTACTATTCTTCTTGAGCGTTATAGTAACGTACCTCACGATTTGACTCCGCTACTTCTATCCAAATTTGCCCTTCTACAAAGTGAATCGGCGCGCCATTATCGTCAAGGAACTGCATCGGTGCACCAAGCTTACGCTCACGCTTCCATGTACCAACAATCTCTCGCCCATTAAAATAGTAACGTGCCGTACCACTACGATTAACATCAAACCACGGATCACCCAGCTCCATATTTGGATATTGTCCAGAATCATTCTTCTTGTGAGCTTCATCTACACCATTCCACGGATCAACAAGGCCCTTGCCAATGTAATCTTCACTGGTACTAAAGCCACTCTTTTTCGCAAGAATAACAATAACGTTCTTTGGCGCATACTGTTCCCCTGTCGCATAATCCTTATCTACACGCTTGTTAAAAAAACGCTTGTACGTATTTGTTTCTCTATCATAGACATACTGTACACGAAACGGCTTTTCAAAATAAATTTTAATTTTTCCATAATTCGGACGTTTAGAAAGCGGAATGTCCGTTTGAAACTGTAAACCGTTAAATGTTGTTGTGCTACGGTATCCCTGTTGCTTTGCAACCGCAATCAGCTTTGGAATACTTGCTGATGCTTTGTCCATGCGTGATGATGGGCCACCAGTACGACGAAAACATGCTACACCACCACTTGGCGGCACTTCACCATTGCAATCAATATGGTCATTAACCCCTTTCTTAAGGAGGTTCTTTGCAACACTTGAACCGCCCCACGGCACGAAAATTGCATCAAACGCATTGGCAAGACCCAAAAAATCCACACGACCACTACGCATCGGCCCGACAATATCCGGCTGTGCGCACTGAAAAATTCCCATTACCCGTGTACCGCCATGTGTTGCGCGATGTGGCATCTCCCCGACAATATCCGCCTCCGATAAATTGCTAAACCACTTACGTGCACCGGCATCACCGGTATACATCACTGCAAATGGCCGTTTATTCCATGCCGCGCATTCACGACCAGACAACGGGCTACGTCCCTCTTGTCCTTGCGCGATAACCTGTGGCTTATACTCCAAAAGGTTTGCATCACGACCATCTTCTGTCAGGACAATCGTCTCTTTTGCTTGGCGATTATCATTACCGCCAAAAAATATCCACACCACAAGTGCCAATACACAAAGCACAACTACACTTATAACAATTTTTTGATTTCTAGACATACTATATATTTTTTAAAAAATGCATGATGTTGTATTTACAGTATACACTATTTGAGATCCGCCCACGTTGCACCACTAACTGTATCCACAACGAGTGGTACGCGCAATGTCGTAACTGACTCCATTGTTGTTTTTACAATATCAGCAACCGCATCTATTAACTCCGTACGCACTTCACAGATAATTTCATCATGTACCTGCAAGATCATACGCACATCATTAGCAGTATACTGCGCACGCAACTGGGCATCAACAGCAATCATTGCCATTTTGATGATATCCGCTGCCATACCTTGCACCGGCATATTGATCGCGATACGCTCACCGCTACGCGCCAACTGTTGATTTGCTGCATTGATCTCCGGCACAGCGCGACGACGCCCAAACGGTGTCTGTACGAAACCATCACGTTTTGCTCGCGCAATCGTCTCTTCCATGTAACGCGCCACACCGCTAAAACGCGTAAAATAACGCGCGATAAATGCTCGCGCCTCATCCATGGTGATGCCGGCAGACTGTGCAAAACCATAAGCACCCATGCCGTAAATTAAACCAAAGTTAAGCGCCTTCGCTTGACGCCGCATCGCTTTGGTGAGCTTACTTTTCGTTACACCAAAAACTTCCATTGCCGTTGTTTCATGAATATCATCACCACGTGCAAATGCTGCAATCATCTTTGCATCCTGTGCAATATGTGCTACGCAACGCAAGTCAATCTGTGAGTAATCTGCAGAGAGGAGACGAAATCCTTTCGGCGCTACAAATGCAGTCCGGATTTGCTGTGCATACGCCGTGCGTGTTGGGATATTTTGTAAGTTTGGATCCGTTGAAGAAAGGCGCCCTGTCGCTGTTACCGCCTGCTGAAATGTCGTATGCACACGTCCATTCACAACGAGCTTCGGCAAGGCATCAACATACGTACTTTTAAGCTTATAAAGTTCACGATATTCTTCGACACTGGCAATAATCGGATGTGTATCATGTAACTTCGCCAATTCACGTGCTGCAGTAGAATAACCGGTCTTCGTTTTCTTAATCATATCAGTCGGCAACTGCAATACATCAAAAAGAATGTGTGCTAATTGTTGTGGTGAATTAATGTTAAATTCCTTGCCTGCGTATTTATAAATCGTCGCCTCATAGCGTGCAATCTTCCGTACAAGATCTTTGCGCAATACCTGTAACATTTCTATATCTAACGGAACACCACTATCTTCCATATCAGCCAAGATCTTTACCAATGGTATTTCTATACGTGCCAAAATCGTAGCAATAGATGCCTCAGCACGTTGCGTTCGCGCAATTGTTGCAATATCTGTCTGATATTTCTGTGCCAATTTATACATGACATCCGCCTTACGTTGAACTGCATGTATCGCACTACTATCATCCGGTACCAATGTCAACTGCTCACCCTGTGCAACATCACTCATCTCACCCAATACATCTTGCGTACAACGCTCTAATGACAGTGTCGCACCGGCATCAAGAATATACGCTTGTAACATACTATCACTATACGGTGGCACCATCTCTACAGACATTCTCCGAAGTGCATGGATAAGCGCTTTAAGATCAAATGTTGTGATAATTGCACGGCGATCAGACCGTGTAAAGAACTGTTTCAATGCCGCTGCTGTCTCCGTCGTCCATGGAACAAATTGCACCCGACCAGCACGTGCGGAAAGTGCCACACCACGTACTGTAGTCTCAGCAGTAGCAATAGAAACCGCAACTAATTTTTCTTGTGCCAGCGCAACCAAAACATCATGCACATCATCAAACGCAACTACAACATATTTTTCATCACGCACCGATGCTTCCACAGTAGCAGTAGACGCATCGGTCTGTGGTAAGCGCTTAAGAAGTGAGAAGAAATTCATCGTACGGAAAAATGTTCGTATAGCCTCTGTGTGCAACCGTACACGTGCATGCTCCAAATTATACGTAATTGGTACATTAGTTACAATGCGTCCTAGGTCACGTGAAAGAAATGCCTGTGCTCGATCACGTTCCAATCGCCTCTTAACAGCACCTTTAAGTTCATCACAATGTGCATAAATCGCCTCCAAACTACCATAACGCCGCAACAACGTCGTTGCCGTCTTTGCGCCAACACCCCCAACACCGGGAATATTATCACTGCTATCACCGGCGAGTCCCTTATAATCAGCCAAGAGTGCCGGTGCAATGCCATACTTCGCCTTCACTGCCGCCGTGTCATAAACCTTCGCATCCGAGAGTCCGCGTCCAAATGTACGCACACTAATACGGTCTGTCACAAGTTGTAATGCATCATTATCACCAGTAACAATAACGACATCTACATCATCATGTGCCTTAACAACATCGCACGCAATCGTTCCAATAATGTCATCTGCTTCAAAATCTTTATGTTCCACGCCGACAATACCAAATGCATCCATCAACGCATGCACATGTCCAAGTTGTGCGCGCAAATCATCCGGCATTGCAGCACGCTTTGCTTTATATGCTTTATATGCCTTGTGACGAAACGTCTCTTTGCCGACATCATACGCCGCGATCATATAAGTTGGCTCGTATTCCTTTGCCACTGATAAAATTGTTGACGCGACACCATAAACAGCATTAACCATCTCACCCTCTTTGGTCATTAGTGGTGGCAACGCATAATACGAGCGATACACCAACGCACTCGTATCAATCAATAAAAGAGTCTTGCGTTTCATCATATCTTCAGTATACCACTCCTGCATCAGGTCGTCATTGCAGATAAAGTACAATAATCTTCATGCCAACCTTACGCATCCGCTGGGATAAGTTCTATATGTTCAATTATAATATCGTCCACCGGCTTGTCATGTGCGCCTGTCTCCACTGACTCAATTGCATCCACCACATCCATGCCTTCCGTTACTCTGCCAAAAACCGTATGTTTACCATCCAGCCACGGTGCCGCATCCGCCGTTACGATAAAAAACTGTGATCCATTTGTATTT
>CAZGWO010000002.1:0-14058 GCA_964528835.1 uncultured Pseudobdellovibrionaceae bacterium | reverse complement strand
CGGCATTCGCCATTGCCAAAGCACCACGTATAACTTTGTGACTATTAATTTCATCTTCAAATGTATAACCTACACCGCCACGACCGGTTCCGGTTGGATCGCCTGCTTGAATCATAAAATCTTTAATAACACGATGAAACGTAACGCCATTATAAAAACTATCCTGTGCAAGCATTACAAAATTTCCAACAGACAATGGTGCATCTTCATTGTAAAACGCTACTGTAATAGCACCTTTACTCGTCCGTATAATGGCACCACGATACTGCTTGCTGAGTGCTTGTGCACGTTCACGGTTAAATGTTGTCATCATCTTTTGCTGTCCTTTCTTATTACCTTCTTTCGGTGCGCTATATTCCCGCTTCACAATCTGCTTGGTATTTTTAGCAACTGCACTCCGCTGTTGCGCACCATCTTCTCTCTTTTTTTTCTTCCACGGCTTCACCTCTTCCTCCATAGCCTTACCAATTGTCGGAGCATCTGGTGGCGGTACGGCAATTTGCGTTTGTATTTCTACACCGGGTGTGTTTACACGTTGCGTTGTTGACACATTCATAGTGGTACACCCGACCAGAGACACTGTCGTACACAAAAGGATGCAAATAAATATTTTCTCACCATTCATACAATTCTCTTAATATGCCTATTATACAATATGCCATCAAAGACTTGCTATCAGTATCACCATTGCGTATACAACATAAGCAATTACTGTCACAGTGCCATTCTAAGTGTAATCGCACGCGCCTGCTCATCCACGTGTGATAACTGCACACGTACATCGATATCCGACACAAAACTCGCAACAATTTCCGGCCACTCCAAAAGAATAATGGCATCTGGCATCCTGAGTATTTCTACAAATCCCAGTGCATGCAAATCCGCTGCCTCTACACGATATGGATCAATGTGGTAGACTTTTGTAAATTCACCGTGCGCAATGACGTATTCCTTGATAAGGCTAAATGTTGGCGATGTAAACGGTCCATTGGCACCACACGCACCAAGAAATCCCTGCGCAAATGTTGTTTTGCCTGCACCAAGATCTCCTGCAAGTGTTACTACTGTGGCACGCGTACGTACACTGCCACGCGTAAAGATTCTCTCGGCTACTGTTGCAGCAATTTCTTGCGTTTCATCTGCGCTATGTGTAATATGTTCTTCCGTTATAATATTTTCATCATTCATATACTAAACCTACCAAACAATTATGTTTTAAGCAAAATTTTTTCACCATAACACTATTTCTCACAACTGTATGCATAGAAAGAATGCCATAACTCTTTTTCAGAACTGAAACTAACAACGCATTTCTTCATCATTCCTACAGTTACGCTCACATATAGCGACAAAAAATCATTGCGAAATGACACTTATGCAAAGAAGTCAAAAACTGGTGTAACATTATTACACATACAGCAATACAACCTTTACGTAAAAAGACAATAATTTGACACATGACTCATACATACAGTACTAAAATTATTTGAATTATTTGACTATAATGTAATAATATGCTATTGTACCGTCAGGTTTTCTCTTACACCATATTATGTGGTAATTAGAGAAAATGTTCTTTAAAAGAAAAGGAGGTAGAAAATGTTAGGTAAAATCAAGACCATTCTTGGTAACCATGTTGCCGGAGAAGCGTTACTAAACTCTCTAAAGGGTGCACTTGGCACCCTTCTTGGAGGCGAGTCTAAATCGGCGCACAGCAGTGCCGGTATGGAAGTTCTAACCAAGGGTATTGGAGGACTTTTCTCATCAAAAGATGAGAGTGAAATAGACTTTCTACTCTCATCAAACTTCTCTCATGAAGAGAGAGCACTTTTTTGGGATGTTGTAGATAAGCTCTCAGATAGCTCATATGCCCTTATTCGGGTATATGTCCGCAACAAAATATTTCAACATTTTCTGATACGTACCGTTGTGCGTGTCAAAGGAAGTGTTGAAACAGAGGTTATCGAGGAAGATGACCTCAAAGTGCCTAAAAAAAGTGTAGAGAAAACAGAAGTTCTCCACACAACCCGCGATGAACGGGTAGAGTTAATCACTTCATGGATTGAAGCGGCTCGCGACAAAGGTGTTGATGCTTTTGTCACCGAGGTAGAAAGGCAACGCCTGGTGCCAAGCGCTAAGCGCATAGAGGCACAATTACGTCGTATTCCGATGGGCAGAGCAATCGCCTCAATCGGCGGTGCGACGCAACGCGCCAAAAAGGAAGGCGCGGATGTCCTCAAACAAGCAGATCGTATTGCAACGGTAATATTCTTCATCGGTACGATCCTGTTCGTTACAGGAACTGGCATCATTAATGTCAGCACGGCACTGATATTAAGTGCCGGGATCATTATCGCCAAACTGCTCTATGTAATCTGGCACAACAAAACCTTTGCAGATGCAAAGGAGGAGGAAAAATGAAACTTCTAAAGTGGTATCTTAAGTGGTATCTTGCACCATTTCTCGTGTTCTTCGGAACAGAGGCATGGTACATAAAACTCATCTTAGAAGCGCACATGCGCCTCTGGGATGATTTCAATGCCCGAAGCGACATCATTGCCCTTGGATTTATTTGGGGCGTCGCTTTGCCGGTAATCGTCGGTGTCATTGCATTTGGTGCATTTGGTGCCGGGTGGTTGGCTGGTGGTGCGCCGGGTGGTGAATCACCCAGTGAGAAAGGTTCCCACTGGGCAAAAGTCACCATCAAGGTGCTAGCAACCATCGGAGGACTTAATATCCTTTGGGCGATTGGTGCCCTGATTCTCCGCTACCAGCATAACGAGGGCATTCCCTACATCATCACACTTATAACCATTGGTCTATTGCTAGCAATGGTGGTGTTGGGAGAAATCAGTACAACATGGAGTAAGATGTTGTTCTGGTTTTACGTGGCAGCGCTAATCCTTCTCGTTGGAGAGGGGTTATCACCGGGACTGTTGCATAATTCGGCAAAATTTCAACTAGATCCGGTGGTTGTTGAGAGTGAAACTTTTAATAGTTTCCTTGCCACAAAAAAAGCACGACAGAACGCTGTACTTGTGTTGAAAAAAATGAAGTCGTGCAATATGACAGCACAAGAACTCCTTGCTGCTGCAAAAAATGGGGCACGGACATGCTCCATTACGAAAACACAATTTCATGGGTGGAAAATATATCTGAAAGAACAACGTAAGAAACACGCTCTTCCGGATATTTCACACAGTATCAGTACTGTATTTTCCAAGGCAAGCAAGACAACGCCACATCCGCAACAGAAACCGGTGACCTATTCACAAAAGCAATTACGACACCCATCATGGTGTCACGTGAAAAAGGAAGTATTGCCAAAAAAGGTAATCATCACCTTTCCGAATTGCTGGAGCGGACCGTGGAAGACGGATCTTCCGGGAAAAGGGTGGAATTGTGTACCTGACAGGGATATCATCCAATGGCGGTTTGGGAAATATGGACCGCTCAGAGGACGCTATTCCATTGACGGTGTAGCCACTACGCCATCAGAAGAGTTCATCTACCCACTGGATGGCATAGGGGCGTATGCACTAGGCATGAATATCAATGGTGCAAAATTAACATTACAATGGAATGTATGGCTAACAAAAAAAGCGCCGAACCAGGCATGGTGGGCGCGACAGAAGGATAAAACCTTCATCACTTGTAGGAAAAAATAAAAAATAATATTAGTATTAGCCCCGTGTAACGTATCAACGTGACACGGGGTTTTATTATTATAGAAATTTTATAAGAACGAATGTACTCCCCTAAAATGTATTACTGCTTCTAAGCATTTTTTCGATAGCCGTAAGAATGACTACACCCGACAATGCTAAAATAATGCCATAAACAGCATAGCGCATTGTCTTTTTTGCACGATCTATTTGTTCTTGATCACCAACAGACGTTAAGTAAAGAATGCCGGCAATAGCAAATGCAATAATTGCAATGACACCAATAAGTCCCAGTATCCACATCATGAATGCCGTAATAACATCAAACAATCGCGTATTTTCTAATTCTGATACACTCTCTGCACACTTAATACCCTGCTGCCAGCCCAAAACACCGCCACCTTGTAAAATACAATTGGCATTAGGCAACGCCAATACGGAAAACGGCACACTGCCAATAAGTATTACTATACCTTTCAAAAAAGACTTCATAGATTATTATAGTGTTATCGATGGTCCGACGCCAGCGAGAATTTTAGCAATCAATCCGGCAAACACCAATGCCATACCGGTTACAGCGACACCAACAACAGCCCATTTCATACAGCGCTTTGCATTTTCTGCCTGAGCATCATCACCAAGAGAGAGTACGTACTGAAAACCACAAATCACAAATGTAATAATGGCAAGCGCACCAAAAACCGTAATGATCCACTCTGCAACAGCAACGATAATCTGCGAAATCGGTGTATCTGACAATCCTGTTTTTGCTTTCGTTGGTACACAAACCGTTCCCTGTACAACACCACCCATTTGAGCACACTCTGCAGGATCAACTGCATGCACACCACTCCCACCAAACGTTATAAAAATTACCGCACCAACAATAATAAACACTTCCCTCCAAGACGTTATTATTTGCATAATGTTTTTCTGTACATACATAAATATATTTCCTATATAACCGGTGGAAGACCATAGGAAAGAAATGCGATTGTTCGTGTAATAGCGAACGCCAATCCCGCAACAACAATACCGATAATTGCCCATTTCATACAGCGCTTTGCATTTTCCGCTTGCGTATCATCACCAGCAGAAAAAAGATACTGAAATCCACAAAAAATCAAAATAACCATGGCAACAGATCCAAACATGAACGTAATCCATCCAAGAAGATTCGTTAAAATGAGTGTCGGATCTGTCTCAGCTAATCCAGTATTATCAGCAAAGCAGATACCTCCAATCTTTTTTGATGAACCAGCGGGACACGTATAACCATACGCAGTAAGTACACGTATTATACCCATGAGCACCATACTTGCGAATAAGCTTTTTTTCCACAACATCTTCATAGAATTCTTCAATAGCATTAAAATTGTGACTCACCTTTCAGTAAAATACTGAATGCCTGCAAAACAATCATACTGCCAAGTGCGACAATAACACCAAACAGTGCGTATTTTGCAATTTTCTTTGCTTGTTCCGCCTGCTCGTCACTACCAGCTGACGTCATATACATAATACCGGCATAAACAAAGGCAATGATAGCAACGATACCAATAATACTTAACATCCATCGCATCAATGCGCTAATAACAGAAACTAATGTTACCGGAACACCGAAGACAGCAGTCCCCGGCATAATAATACCATCAGCAAACTTGCCAACAAGTGCATGCGTCTTCATCGATACACCGGCGACACCGGTCAAAAGGGCACTACCAAAAAGTATTTTCTTATACATACTAAAGATTATACACACGTTACCTCAAGTATACAGTTATACGCCAAAAAGAACAAGTTACCACATCCCTTATACACTCATAATAGAAACTTATACTACATGCGGTACCGCTCTCACATATCATCAATTATGGAGCGATTAGCTCTTCAGGACCTTCAATATTCTGCTTTAAAAATTCTTTCAAGACTGCATCATCTCCACTTGTCTGTTCCTGATCGCGCGCATTATTTTTACGTCCGTATGTATTTTCACCATTTTCAGTCCCTGAACCCGTATTGTCAGCTGTTGACCCCGTACCTGTATTGTCAGCTGTTGACCCCGTACCTGTATTGTCAGCTGTTGACCCCGTACCTGTATTGTCACTGACATCGCAGTAGTATTGACGCCAGTCACCTTGTAGAGCACTCTGTTTTGGCTTAAGGAAAACGGTAATAATCGTATTAACAATAACCCACGCTGCAAGAACAAATGCCATGCCAAAGAGCGCCGCCTTTAATGCTGCCTTCGCACTAGTAATCATACCTTGATTACCGGCAGAAACCACATACATCACACCGGCAAATACAATCACCGCAAAAGCGATAAATACTGAAATAAACACAATATATTCAACAATATTATGCCCGAGAACAATTAAATGACATACACTGCATGGCTCCGTTTCATCATTTGGTGTAGCGGGATTATCACAGTGTCGCGCGCACGGTACCAAATGACCAACCTTTGACTCATCAGCACAGACACTGCTTACGTTTTGATAAGAACCATATGTATACGCCTCTTCTGCATAAGTATCAAGAGTATGCAACATAAGAAAACCAAGTGCCACTATACTGCTATACAAAATTATGGAGACTTTTTGCATAAAAATTATAAAAATAATTAACTATTTCTGTAACAATCGTGTAACACGCGCCTGTGCCACTTTCAAAGCTTGCTGAACGGATTTACGGCCCAGGTTAATATCCTCTATCATCTCAACAAGAACGCGATCAATGTCAGTAGCATTTCTTCGATGCCAACTCCGCGCAACAATATTACCTTCCGCAAAAACACCAAGAACGGGGTCATTCTTCTGCTTCTCGATGAGATCCCGTCGTGCCGCCGGCTTCTTCGTGCGCATTAGGTAATCTTCAGCCGGATCAATTGGCAACGGAATATTTTTTTTATTTTTTGTTGTTGCGTGAACAAGTGTAAACGATGAACCATGGCGCATTGTTAAATACGTTAAAAATTCCCAGGCTTCATGGATACGCATAGCATCTGATACCGGTTGTTGTCCGGCGACAGGTTGTATTTTTTTATTTTTTGCGACAACAAATGACCAATAATTTGCAATATTTGTAGCATGGTCCGGATTTAACTGTGGTAACGGTGCAACAGCAAAACGTAGCTTCTCATTTTTATGTTTAATTGTGTTGTAATGCCATGAATAATTAAGCATCATGCCAACTGTTCCTTCAGTAAAAGCATCAATTGAATAATGCTGTCTGCGATTCCATGTATAAACGGAACGAGATGGTGATGCAAAATGTGTATAGAACCTTAAAGCACGTTCCGCAACATTGGTTGCTTTCCCATTCACAGGAACATACCGCAAAAATTCCGCTGATTTCCCATCGTCACTGACCATATTAACGCCACTCTGCAGAAAGAGTAACGTAATAAGATCAGAACTACGATTGATATTTCTTCCCGTTCCAATTGCGGCACCGGCACGAATAATATTACCAAATTGATCAATTTTTGTTATTTTTTCAACATCATCACTAAATTCTTTCCATGTTTGTGGCGGATGTGTAATACCTGCGGAGTTAAAAAGATCCCTATTATAGTACAGTGCCAACGAATCAACAGAAAGCGGCACGCCGTAGACTTTTCCATCAATCAAAAAGTCATCAGCAACAACGTCAACGAATGTTTCACGTATCTTTTTCTCATTAACGAAACTTTCCGGCGCCGGAACAATTTTATTGAGGTAATCTGAAACCCACCCATTTTGAATCATGAAGATATCAGGACCATTGCCGGCAGCAAGTGCATCTAGAAGTTCTTTCTCATAATCCTCTACAGAAAATTTGCGATATGTAATATCGGTAATAAATGGATTAATATTCCTATATGTTGTAAAGATTTGGCTATAATCTTCTGTGTCATCAAAAACACCCCAAATTTCCAAGGATGTCTTATATGTTGATGTCTTTGTTTTAAAGACAGTGCATCCAGAAAGAACAATACCAATAAAAAATGCGGTAATAATTGCCACTATTGGATGAAACGTCCTGCTCATATGTATATTTTACTTTATTTTTTTGCAATAATACCGTAATGATAATCACCAACAGAAATATCTCTCTCAAAAATAAAACCAACACGCTCCAATGACTCTCGCATCACATCATAAACAATGCGATCGCTCTCTTTTGGACCAATGCCGTAATATGTATCATTCCACTCTACAATAAGCGCATGTCCCCCATTGCGCATAACACGAAATGCTTCACGCAACATTGCTGTATCATCATCACTCATAAAGAGGACGTTCTTAAGAATAACCCAGTCCATACTTTCATCATCAAGTCCTGAACCACCTGCCTTTTCCACATTTGCACATCGCGTCTCAACAATATGATAACCAGCAAGTCGTGCCTTACTCTCCACAGTCTCTAATGCCTGTGGCAAAATATCAATGGCAACTACATGTCCATCATCACCAACGGCAGCCGCTGCCGGTAGCGAGAAATAACCGGCAGCACAACCAAAATCAGCTACAGAGTCGCCACGCTTTATACCAGCCTCCGCAATAATTTCCGGTGGATTAAGAAATTTTTTATGTTTAATGACTTTCATAATAAGGCTATCACTAATCCTCTACCTTTATTGTACAGCACAACTGCGAAAGTGACAAAGCGCTAAAAAAATCATCGCATTACATATTCTTACAAAAAAACCGTAACAACGATGTTCAAACACACGTTACTATACATCTCTAAACAATACGCTAAATATAAAAAACCTCGTAAAGCGACAGCTGTCACTTTACGAGGAATAAAATAAGATGAACTACTAATGCAGCAATCCCTTGGTTTGCGCCAAAAGAATTGCTGTGTCAAGGTAAGCGTCACCAATAGAACAGGTAACGCCCATGACATCCATTGTCGCATTACCACGTGCCCTCCATGTGAGGTAATCACGCACGTTCATTTCCATCCTGGAAATGACCATCGGGTCTGATGGTGGCGCAAGATCCTCCATCTTCACCGACGACAAGGCATAGATCGGCACCTGTGCACCAATCAATCCCCTTTCTGAGACCATATATCCCAAAAAGTCAGTCTTCAGAAGAGTGAGTCCAAGTTCATCTCGCGCACACCAACGAACCGCATCCTCCGGCATTTCACCATTCTTGGCAATGGTTCCTGGGGCTTCCACAAAATACCCTCTTATACTGTGTCTATATGTTATAGACACAATTATCGTTTTTTATCTACTATTGGCAGTAACGCGCATCCCACACCTTCGTGGGTGTACGTTACTCTATCATAGAGGCCCGTACTGCCATCCGGAAATCTCACAGCATCCCTGTAAAATGTAAAATATGGATCTTCCGAAAGCTTTCCTGCTTTCCATGGAAGAACTATGTATTCACCTCCATCGACAGTTCCGTTTTTTCTTTAGACATCCTACGCCTAGCCTCCTTCTCAATCTTTTTTACTTCGTCAGGGTCAGTGATGATCTGGATCTGCTTATCGCCATTACGCATTTTCCTCTCCTTCTGTGTGAAAGATTCTGTTTGTGAAAGAACCGTACTTATTATATACCAATATAGTCATATCGTCAATATAACTATACCTAGGTACATGGCATATTTGTTACCACGCTATTTCCACGCATCACATACTTCAAATAAAAAATGCATCATGCATTGATAAATCTGAAGCAATATTATTTACTAGACACACATACACATGCATAAAAAAAGAGAACTGATTATAAAAACAATTCTTACTTCTTAGTAGCGATAGCACTTGATGTCTCATTCCATATAATGTAATTTTTACATAGGTGAGAGGTGTAAAATTGTTGCAACAGCAACAATGCTGCTAAAGCCAAATCCAACAGCATAAATAATAAAAATTATAAAGAAGAGATATGCAAAACGTTTTATTAATAACGTTCACTATCATCAAAGCAATTGATGCTATGTAGCGACCACTACGACATTCAATTAAAGAACGTGTCACTAATTGCCGGAAACACTCTAAAGCTTGGAACGTTCACCGGCGTTATCCTTGCAATACTATAAGTTAAACACCATCATTAAAAAGTATTAAAAAGTACCGACTAACAGCCGGTACTTTTTTCTTTCTCACAATCTATTACAAAGTGCCCTGCGCCTGTATCTTCTGCACCCTCCACAGTCCCGGTGCATTGGTACGTTCACAGATGTTATCTCTGCACCCACAGTCAAAGGTACGCGATTGTTTATCATATTTGCAAATATAGGCGGCGATGTAGTTAGTTTCCTTTGGATTAATACGCGTAAGATCTTTGCGTGCTCCACCACGACAGAACTTTTGAATGCGTGTCGCACACTCTAACGCTACCGCTTCCCACGTACGCAATGCCTTATTGAATGTATAGGCAGTGCCATAAATATAGAGATCATTATCACCATCATCGCCCACTTCTATGTGAGTAACGTTATCTTTAACGCATTGAGCTTTAATGAGCGTTCTCCCATAGTCATAAGGGTAACCAAATGATTGAATAGCGGTATGTGGTGCAGTGATGGATTCTTTACAAGTAGTTCTTGTGTTTGATGGTGGAGTACCAATATCTGGCAGCGTAGTATCGGTATCATTTTTAAAAGATGGTGCGTAAGGCGCGCGACGCGCATCACCTTTACCACCTATACTATGCGGATTATTATCATCAACGACATGCAATGCTTGAATTAACTTTCGCTGATCTTCGGCCCAGGCGGAATGACTGTTCTTATAAACATTAAAGTTGTAACCGTACTTTCTCTTAAAAGCATTCTCTGCCTCTTTTGTCTGGCTATAACTATTTCGAATATAACTTCTATTGGTACCACTGCCATCAACAGTATATACACCGTAATCCTGTAGAACATCGAACATTTTCCTTCCGGCAGCAGTTTTGATGCCGAGATCACTAGCTGTAACATTTGGAGGAATGGCCAAAAGAGCACCTTCCTTATTTGCTGGCACAGTAGAACTTTTTAAAAATGGCGCACGCTTATATTTTGAAATATCATTATCACATTTTTTTGCCGGCCATCGCTTTTGACACTTCTTTTGAGAGCGATTCATATAGTATTGGTATGGACGCAAATTGATCTTGAGCGCATGGCGAATAGGTCCATTTTTTTCCCAATCAATAGCACGCAATGTCCCTCCGATTGATGAAAGTCCGGTTCCTCCATGTCCGCCAAAACACTTTATACCACTACCGCGAATTGACTCAGTGCATGATGTTGCACTCCGATTTAAACCATAAATGGGACCGCCCTTCCTACAGCGAGCAAAAGCATTAAGTTGTCGCAGAGTATCACCGTCAGAATCTAAGATTGCCGTAGAATAATTTTTCCCTACGGAAGGAACAACTACATTATAGGGGAAGTGAATTTTTAAAGACTTTCCCAACGAAACACTCCCGCGACAACGGTCCGTATTTTTCCCATAGATATATTTACTTGTATTGCCCGGTATGCCCCCGGCATAGTATATGGGCACCAAAGGATCACTTTTTTTCGTTTTTACAAAAATATCTGTGTCACTGTCAACCGAACCCGGTTTTACAAGCTTTGCATCGACATATTTCGCATTACAACCGATCGGCATATTCCAGATTGAATCCCATGCAAACGGCCACTCATGAACCTTGCGAGACTGTACATTCTCATAAAGATCTTTGTTATGACATACGGTTTGTGCAAAGAGATGATCCGTCACGACAAATAGCCCAACACAAAGGAAAAGTAACAGAATTCTTTTTTTTATACTTTTATGTGCCACCATAATTCTTCTTTTATACTTTTTATACTACTATGATTCTTTTTTTATGCTCAATAACTCCTACTTGTTCAAGTTTATCATATATATCACTAAATCCCAAATTCTATGTCTACATATCATATGCCTTAAAACAACATCTATGCAAAAAAACAGGCAACGTAAACGTTGCCTGTTTTAAAAAACTTACGCATTTAGCCTTAGTTGCCAAATTCACCTTGACCACTAAGCATTGTAACTACTGCGTTAAGAACAATCAAGCCGATTAAAGCGACGATAACGCCAATAATAGCCGCCGTCATTGTTTTCTTTGCACGATCAATCTGATCTTCATTGCCAGCTGCTGTTAAGTAAAGAATACCGGCAATGACAAATGCAATAATTGCAAGAATACCAACGAGTGTCAAAAGCCACTTCATGATATTTGTAATAATTCCCGTAATACCTTGACCATTAGCGCTCTCCGGCAATCCTGTGTCGGTAGGCACCTTAAACTGCGCACCCACAAGAGCGGGAACTGCGAGCAATGACATCATCGATCCATAAACAATTTTCTTCATGTGTGTCCACCTCCTCTCTCTTCTAAGCTCAGGTTCATATGCTTACGCTCTATAGTTATCCTAAAATACAGCACTTTCACCGGAAAGTACTGTCTGCATCGCTTGCAGGACAATCAATCCAAGTAACGATACAATGACGCCGAAAATAGCTCCAACAAACGCTCGTCGTGCACGCGCTATGGCATCCTCATCGCCAGCTGCCGTCAAATAGAGTATGCCGGCAATTACAAATCCTAAAACAGAAAGAACAGAAACAATTGCCAACGCCCACTTCATGATATTAGTGAGAACATCCATGAAGCTACTCAACGGAAGATTTGTTTCATCTCTCAGAATTCCAACATCCAAAATCTGAGCGTGCAAAACACGTGGCATCATAACAAACAATCCCACCGCAACTACCGCAAAATATCGACTAATGACACTTGTGGCTTTATTCACAACTTTACAGTTTAACTAATTATCTTTTATATACAAACACAACTCTTCTATGCTCTTCATTATATCATATGCAACAATATATTGCAAATTGTACATCACTACACATCACTATAAAAACATTTTTGCAATAACATGTACAATAATCATGGCACCCATAACAAGCACAATACCTGTCACCGTCGCAAGCATCATTTTTTTTGCAATGGATTGCAACTGCTCATTACCAGACTTCGCTGCAAAAAGATAGCTTATACCACTAAGAACTACCGCTATTATACCGATCGTCCCTGCTATAGACAATATGCCTTCCATAGCACCATTTAAAACCACTGCCACTGGCGTTGCATCAGCAACAACGCCAGCATGCGCCATAGTAAAGAAACTCATACTCTTCAATAAACTCTTACCTAATTTCTAATGCGTACAATTACACAAACTCACTCCAAATCCTAAATTGACGGTGGGAGCGGTGGAAGGTTCGGCACATCTAATCCATTATTTCCTTCGGAATCACTACTACCACCACCGGATTGGTCACTACCGCTATCGCCACTAAGGTCGTTATTACCAAATTGATCACTGCCACTGTTACCGTTAGAGTTATTATCACTACCTGCACCACCTACAGTAGGGTTACTATTACCAAATTGATTACTGTCACCATTGCCAAATTGAAAAGTATTCTCACTACCTATCCCATTTCTTGCCGCCGCATTACCACTACCCACAAAAAAGCCACCTATTGCTCGCACGATAACAAGCGACGCCATAATGATAATCATACCAACTATAGCGCTCTTGAAAATTTTCTTACCCGTATCAATACGATTTTCATCACCACCGGCCGCAAGGTACATAATGCCACCAATAACCATCGCAATCAATGCCAGTGTTCCTGCAATACCAAGGAGGAATTCCAGAACATTAGATATGATTTGTGCGATTCGTGGTGCTCCACTGACTACGGCAGGTGTATTCGTTGCACCGAGAATCTTGTATATCTCAAGGAGAAATGTTGGTGCAGCAATACCAATTGCCAGACCAATCAGCGCTGCCGTAAAAGCGCTCTTTGCCAGAGTAATGCGACTTTCATTGCCAGCAGAGAAAATATAAAGGATGCCACCAATTACAATAAAGACAACGGCCAATGTTACGATAGAGAGTTGCATTGCATTGAGAATACTCGTAACAAGACCATCAACGGTATTGAATCTGAGCGGATTTGTATACTCTGCGCCAATTTGCGCAGCAAAAACACTGATTGGCGCAAAAAGCCCACCAATACCAATACTGCGCATTATCATTTTCTCTCTCTTCATAAACAATAGTACTTCTATTATTTAAATAAGGCACACTACTCTATAACAGCATACTGCACAATATTACGTCACACAGTCATGCATTAAACGAAGACATGATTCACTTGTCTTTTTCATTCATTCTCGTAACAATGCAGATACCATTCATTTATACCGTTTCCATTATACAACACAATTACCAAACATCAAAATGCTACAAGAATTTACTATTTAGACAAAATCCTTTACAGTAAAGGAGTGCTGTCTATTTGAGGTAGGGTGCCGGAGTGGTCGAACGGGCCTGACTCGAAA
>CAZGWO010000001.1:0-22439 GCA_964528835.1 uncultured Pseudobdellovibrionaceae bacterium | reverse complement strand
CTTTCTAATTTGAAGATTGATGAAAAGCGTAAACCGCAGGATGGGCGTTTTAAGATTCGTCGCGATGGTGAGAACGAAGATGTGGATTTTCGTGTATCAACATTGCCAGTTGTAGATGGTGAGAAGGTTGTGATTCGTGTGCTTAAGAAGGATAATAAGGCATTTAATCCAAAAGAACTCGGGCTTGTTGGGCGTAATTATGAAATTCTCATGGAACGCATTCGCGAGACATTCGGCATGATTCTCATTACTGGACCAACCGGTTCCGGTAAGTCAACAACGCTCTATGGTTTCTTGCGCATTCTCAACCAAGATCAGCGTAATATTATTACGTTGGAAGACCCGATTGAGTATCATATTGATGGTATTAATCAGTCGCAAGTGCGTCCGGAGATTGGCTATACGTTTGCTAATGGATTGCGTTCTATTTTGCGTCAGGACCCTAATGTTCTTATGGTTGGAGAAATTCGTGACGGCGAAACAGCAGAGTTGGCAATTCACGCGGCATTGACTGGGCATTTGGTATTCTCTACACTTCATACTAATAGTGCTGTTGGCGCCATACCGCGCTTTATTGATATGGGTGTGGAGCCATTTTTGTTGGCGGCGGCATTGCGGGAGGTTGTTGCACAGCGACTCGTTCGTAGAATTTGTACGAAATGTAAGGAGAAGGTATCCGTGTCACCAAAAGTTGTTGAGCAGATTCGTGCGGATATTGATAAAATTGCACCGGAGGAAATTGCGAAGTATGGTGTCAAACTTGATGATGATATCATACTGTATCATGGTAAAGGGTGTGATGCATGTGGTGGGACAGGTTACAAGGGACGTGTTGCAATTTATGAGGTAATCGGTATGAATGATGAATTGCAATCTATTATCACAGAAAAGAGCGGTGCCGGAACAGCGATAGAAGAGGCGGCATTGCGTAATGGCATGATTGTTATGCGTCAGGACGGTATTTTGAAGGCATTGCTTGGGTTAACGACTCTAGAAGAGGTGTTGCGGTTGACAAATGGATCATCATCAATCGGAAGTGATGGAACATTTGACTGACCTCTACACGAAATGGTTGATATCGTGTACAATGAGAAGTGTGCAATGCGTGTGTAAAACAATAACAGTAAATAATGAGCATTATGGCTTCGTCAGCAACGGAAACAATGACGCCGAAAACGATTCTCCTTATTGAGGATGATGCATTTATTTTTGATATCTATCAGATGAAGTTTAAGCAGAATGGTCATACTGTTATCGGTGCGCACAGTGGAGAGGAGGCATTAAAAGTCCTTGCTAAACAGTCGCAGGAAATTGACTTTATTCTTTGCGATGTTATTATGCCGGGTATGGGAGGGTTTGAGTTTTTACGACAAAAATACGAGAACCCGCAATACAAAGACATTCCGACAATTATGTTGACGAATGTCTCGGAGAGAGAGCACTATGATCTTGCAGAAAAGTATGGTGCGATTGGCTACATCATCAAGGCAAATTATACGCCGTCTGATGTTTTGTGTCGTGTTGCACGTTTTTTGCGAGAATACGAAGCGAATAAATCCGCTAAAAACTAATAATAGTAAAATAAAAAATAAATATTATGTCAGTACAGAAACGCATTAACGATCTTCTTGCTATTGTTACGCAACAAGATGCATCAGACTTACATTTGGTTGTCGGTCTCTATCCGATGATTCGTGTTGATGGTACACTTCTTCCGTTGTCGCAAGAATCTGTTTTGACAGTAGAAGATACCAAGGCGTTATCGGATGTTCTTCTTTCTGATACACAGAAAAAGACACTAGCAGATGCCGGCAGTGTTGATTTTTCATATAATTTTGATAATAAAGCACGTTTTCGTACGAATATTTTCTTTCAGAAAGGTCGAATTAGTATCGCAATGCGCCTTATTCCGGCAAAGATCCGTACATTGGAAGAGTTACATATCTCCAATAAACTTTATGAATTTACGACACGTACACAAGGACTGGTTTTGATGACGGGTCCGGTTGGGCATGGTAAGTCAACAACGTTGGCGTCGCTCATTGATGCAATCAACCACCAGCGTGCAGCGCACATCTTGACGATTGAGGACCCGATTGAGTACGTACATACGCATGACAAATCTATTGTCAATCAGCGGGAAATCGGACAGGATGCGCGAAATTTTGCAGAGGCGTTGCGCGCAGCATTACGTGAGGATGTCAATGTTATTCTTGTTGGAGAGATGCGTGACCTTGAAACAATTCAGACGGTAATGACGGCGGCGGAAACAGGACACCTAATTTTTGCAACATTGCACACCAATGATGCGGCGCAGACAGTAGATCGTATTGTCGATGTTTTTCCGAGTCATCAGCAGAATCAAATTCGTGCACAGTTAGCAAACGTTCTCCTTGGTGTTGTATCACAACGCCTTTTGCCACAGATTGGTGGAGGTCGTATTCCGGCAACGGAAATTCTCATTAAGAACCATGCCATAGAGAATCTTATTCGTGAAAACAAGTCGTACCAGATTGATACGGTTATTGAAACGAGTATGCAGGAAGGTATGATCTCACTGGATAAATCTTTAGCGGAGTTGGTAATGGGTGGACTCGTAACGATAGACGATGCACTTATGTATGCAAAGAATCGTGAGTATTTTCAGATGCTTATACGTGATACGCAAAACACAACGCTATAAAATAAAAAGATGAAACATTATGCGATTTCTATTTAAAGCGCGAACGCAAGACGGTCAGATTAAGGAGGGGATTGTAGAGGCCCTTGATCGATCTGCTGCTGTTAAAGTTCTCCAGAAGGAGGGTCTTCTGCCGGTTTCTGTACAACAAGAGCGTCAAGGTATTAAAATTTTTGATAGTTTGCATCGTGTATGGGAAGGTATGTCACAGAAGGAGTTGTCGGTATTTTTTCGAGAGCTGGCAACACTTATTCATGCAAAGGTGCCGATTGTGCAAGCACTTCGTGCCATTGAGGAGCAAGCTGATAATCGTTTTTTGCGTTTTATTGTGAAAGATATTGCGACAGATATTGAAGATGGTGTAACATTTTCTGATGCGCTGAGTAAGTATCCTGATGTTTTTTCACCACTGGTTATCAGTGTGATAAAATCCGGTGAAGTTTCCGGTAATCTGCAGAATTCTATTATGTTTATTGCCGAGAACCTTGAAAAAAATTATCAGTTAACATCACGTATTCGTAGTGCGTTGTTCTATCCGGCTTTTGTGGTTGTTGCCGCCGGCATAATCGGTTTTTTAACAGTGTCATTTATTTTGCCACGGTTAACACAAGTTATTAAAGATTTTAATATTCCGGAAATTCCGTGGTATACCGTTGCTGTAATGGCTGTTGGTGATTTTATGTCGCAGTATTGGTGGGCGGTACTCATTGTTATTGCCGCTTTGGTTGGTGGGTTTATGTATTATATTAAAACAGATGATGGAAGGCGGGAGTGGGATCGTATAAAGTTGCATTTACCGGTATTCGGGAAACTTTTTCGTATGATTTATGTTGCACGGTTTGCTCAGAACTTCTCGTTGTTGTTAGCCGGCGGAATTCCTGTTGTGCGAGCGTTGCATATTACGGCAAATGTTGTCGGTAACGCTGTATATCAAAGTATTATTTTACATGCTGCTGATAGTGTAAAAGCGGGTAGTACCATAAGTGCGACATTTTTTGATGCGGAGGAGGTACCGTCGATGGTATCACGCATGATTAAGATTGGTGAGGAGACCGGTAAAATGGATGAGACACTTAGAAGTGTTAGTGCTTTTTATGACGAGGAGATTAGTGTTATTACACGAAACTTAACGACGATGTTAGAACCGATTCTTATTGTTGTGTTAGGTATCGGTGTTGCTATTTTGGTTGTTTCAATTCTTTTGCCGATTTATAATATTGCCGGTGGTCTTTAAAGGACGATTGTGGTATACTGTATAAGAAGAATGAAAATGAAGATCATGTATCAGAGAAAGACAATGAAAAGGAAAGGAGGTGAGATGAATGCATAATCAAAAAGGTTTCACGCTCATTGAGTTATTGATCGTGATTGCAATTATTGGTATTCTTGCCTCTATTGTTCTGGTGAGTCTTTCTAATGCACGTACAAAAGCAAATGTTGCTGCGTTTAAGTCACAGGCGCAAAGTGTTGTTCCGGCAATACTTATTGACTGTGAAGGAAAGACGTCCGGTACAACAACGGTTGCACCGCCAACTGGTTTGACATGGGGCACAACGCCAACGTGTAGTCCAGATGGTTCTTTCTCAGGAACATTAACGTCTGCAAAGGCACCAAACTGTACAGCGAATGTGAGTGATACGGGAGCAACATTCACAGGAACTGGATGCTAAAGGGATAAGTATTTAATTGCCAAGATACCTTGGCAATTAAGTAGTGCTTTCTTTGGTAATGCAAATGTTTGTATTTTATTGTGGTGGTTCTATTATGAGAGGTTTTACGCTCATTGAATTATTGGTAGTGATTGCAATTATTGGCATTCTTGCCTCTATTGTTTTGGTGAATGTTGCAAAATCTCGTGATCATGCCATTATGACAAGTTATAAATCAACGATGGTCAATATTCGCACGGCACTGGAAATTTGTGCCGGAACCGGTGGTCACCTCTTTTTCGGGACACGCCATGTCGGTGATAGTATTTGTGATTCAGCGGATACTGCACAGTACCCGCAGTTTTCGCAGAAATGTGGTAATCTGAGCTATGTTATAGAAGGGAGTGGCTATGATTGGACAGTTACAACAGATGCGGCTTGTGGCAATTGTCGATTGAAGTGTGACGTTGATCAGTGTACTGTAGAGGAAGGTGATTGCGGCGTTCTCTAGAAATACTTTAGATGATTTATTACTTATGGTCGGTGTCATTTTCGGTGTCAGTAGTATAATCGGGCTCCTAATCGGGAGTTTTTTGTCTGTTGTTATCACGCGTTACGGAACTGATGAGACGATCATATATGGGCGATCACGTTGCGGGCAATGTAAAAAGGTGATTGCATGGTATGATAATATTCCACTAATTGGCTATGTGATGTTAAGAGGAAGATGTCGTCATTGTCGTGGTGTTATATCAATCTTTTATCCAATGGTTGAAGTGGTAACGGCAATAACGTTTCTTGTGATTACATATTTCTTTTACAGTAATACTGGTAGTGTATTTCTTGATATTAAGAATATGGTACATCTCTTGCTGGCATTAGCTATAGCAACGGGTCTGATTGTTATCTTTTTTTACGATTTACGGACAATGCACATTCCGATGAATATTGCGTGGGGAACCGTTGTACTTGTTTTATTGTACAAATCTCTCGTTTACTTGTACTCTGGTGGTGATATTCATAATGTGATACTTGCCCTGGTCGGTGGTTTCTGTGGATATGCATTTCTTTTTCTTTTAAGCGCGCTTTCTCGTGAACGTTGGATGGGCGCCGGTGATGCATACATTGGTTTGATTGGTGGTTTGATCACCGCTTGGCCTGCCGTTGTTTTTTTCCTTACAGTTGCGTTTGGTATTGGTGCCGTCGTCGGAATTGTGCTTATTATAAGTGGCCTGCGCTCTCGTAAAGATGCTGTACCGTTTGCCCCCTTTCTCATTGTAGCTATTGCCATAACAATAGCCTTTCCGATGCTTTTTCCGGCATTGGCACTACACATACCATACTTTTAATGGTACAATGGAAATATGAAAAATGTGAAACAGAAATTAAAATGGCATAACGCTCACGGATTTACACTGATAGAATTATTGGTGGTGGTTGCTATTATTGGCATCATGACTGTTATAATGATTGCATCGCTCAAGAAAGGTCGTGCGCAACGTGCTGTAGATATTGCAGCACGTCAGGTTGTAGCAACAATTCGTATGGCACAAGGTTATGCGCTTGCCGGTCGTTATACCGATGATAATAAAATTCCGTGCACATTCCGGTTTTTCGTTGATGCTTCAGGAGAGTACGGTGTGCGATATACGTACCATATGCAGGGTAGTACGTGCACATTGTCACCGGCATCAGTTGTGTCGTACCATATTGGTAACGGTGTGACGATTACGCCGCTGAGCGATGTTGTCTTTTCTATTCCACAAGGTATCGCTGATCGTTCAGCGCGCTTAACGTTGCGTAAAGGTAGTGCTACGCGATCTATCTGCATTGATAAACTTGGTCGCGTAAACGATGGGTGTTGATATTGATTAATGGAAATTGATTATGAGGAAACAGCGTACAGAAAAAGGGTTTTCCATTATGGAAACAATGATTGCCAGTTTTGTACTTGTTGTTGGTCTTGTGGGAACAATCGCTGTTTTCGGTTCCGCTATTAAGTTTACCGGATTATCACGTGATCAAGTTGTTGCAGCGGCGCTGGCACAGGAGGGCATTGAGATTGCAAAAAACATTAGAGATAATAATATGCTCAATGGGTCATTTGCAGACGGGATGACTAGCGGGACGTATTGTGTAGATTATAGAGATCAAGCATTGAGTAGTTGTAGCAATAATGGGCAACTTTATGTGAATAGTGATCATTGGTATGTGCGCAGTGTAACGAGTCAAAAAACGCTTTTTAAGCGTAAAATTGTTGTTGATAGCAGTCAGACGGATACGCTAAAAATCAAGAGTTATGTTGTGTGGCGCGATGGCGTGTTTCCATCATCACCAACGGCATGTACATTGCGCCAAAAATGTGTATTTGCACAGACCGTACTAACGAACTGGAAATAATATGAAGCAATTGACAAATTTGTCTAATCAGTACCGTGGTTTTTCACTTATTGAAGTGCTTGTTTCTATTGCAATTTTTGCAATTATTATGACGGCGACAGTGAATATTTTTGGGCACACAGTACAGAATTATCATTATGAGCGAGCATCACAGGAAGCATTGGAGGATGCGCAGTTTGCTATGAATCGTATTGCAAAGTCACTGCGAACAAGTTCCGTACAACATATCGGGACTAATGGACAAAGTATTATCATTTATGACTACTCACGTTCTGGTGGTGCGTGTGTACGCTATGCTATTACCGGTAATGCAATTACAGAAGAAGTTAAGTTGCTGGACTATAATACAGATGATATTCTTAACTGCAATAATAGTGCTTTTGTTGGTGTTGCGCCTATAGTTTTGACAGCGCACAACGTATATGGAACATTTGTGGCAGTACCATCGGATTATAATCGTAAGCGTGCCGGTCGTGTATCTATGGTTTTTGTAGTAAAAGATGATAATAACGGTACACCGGTTTCTTTGCAAACGACAGTTTCTTTGCGGGATTACGATGTATCGGGACTAATGTAACATTATATGATGATGTGTAGAAAAGAAAGTAATAGCAATGTTCGGAAAGGATCGGTGTTAATCTTTACGTTGTTGTTGATGGCAATAGTACTGATGAGCGCTATCGGTATTATGTCAACGACAATTATTGAACAAAATGTTGCTAGCGTAACGGATGATTCCACAGTTGCTTTTCAGGTGGCGGATGCCGGTGCGGAGCAGACGTTACATGAGTTCCGCAAAGATCGAATCGGTACTTTAGATGCTTTTAATCCGGGAAACTGTAGCAATGGCCGTGTAACACTTATGGATGTTAATGGTGTTAGTGGCGCACGGTATACTGTGAGTTTTTATGATGAAAATGGTAATCGCGTTGCACACTGCAGTGATAGTACGGTGAATATTCATTCGGCACAGTCAGTTGGACGGTATGGAAAAGCGATTCGTTCGGTGGAATTTGCCGTTAACGTGCCGATGGACGATATTACAAGTGGTCTTATCGCGCAGTGGTCATTTGATAGCGATATGTCAGATCCTATTGGTAACCATAATGGCGTAGCACATGGCGATGCAAGTATCGTGCATAGCGGTGAGGCTGTTGGGCATGGTGCACTGAATCTTGATGGTAATGGTGATTATGTACAAATCAGTAAAAGTAATGATTTTGATTTCACGCATAATGAGGATTATACAATTAGTTTTTGGATATATCCAACAACGGTATCCGGTAAGCATACGGCGTTGTATAAAGACAACGGTTATTATCTTCGCACAGAAGACCAACAGTGGAATTATCAGGGACTAACACCAAGCACAACAGATGTGAGTGTTGTTGCAAATCAGTGGCAACATGTTGTTTTGTGGCAGAGTGGAGCGACTGGTAGTCGTGCATTCTATATTAATGGTAAGCTTTTTGATGATGGTGGTGTGGCATCTATTGACGCTAATAATCCGGAAGATCTTTTTATCGGCATAGAAAATGTTGGCATCTTAAAGGATGCGTTCCAAGGCAAAATTGATGATGTACGAATTTATAATCGCGCTTTGACACAAGAAGAAATTATCATTCTCTGTAAGAATGAATTTGCCGGCGAATCAACGCCGGGGGGTGTAACATGTGGTGGGTAGAGCACTATTGACGGTTATGCGTTTTCTGTGGTAAAATGACACGAAGATGAGGTGGTACGAAAGATTCGCACGTAATGCGAATTTTTTCTTCCTTCGGGATATGTGTCACTAGGCATCATCTTTGTAATTATGTAATTAGTATGTTATGGCAAAAACAGAGAAAGGATTTCTTGGTGAGTTTGGGAGTGCTGTGATGCAGATTGCTGAGGAAAAAGGTATTGAGCGTGAACGTGTTATTAGCGTTGTAGAAGCGGCAATTGCTGCCGCATATAAAAAGGAGTATGGCAAGCGTGGGCAAAATATCAAAGCAATTTTTGATGAGAAGGACGGTAGTGTACAGTTTTTTCTTCTTAAAGAAGTTGTTGATGAGACGACACGTGATTTTAGCGTATCAGAAGAGGGTTTTGTACAGGAGGTTGCGTCGGAAGATAACACTGAGCATCTGACACGTTTTAACGAAGAGCGTGATATTACGTTGAAAGAGGCACAGAAGGAGAAAGCAGATGCAAAAGTTGGTGATGTGATAGAATTTCCGTTGCCACCGCATACGGATTTTGGACGTGTTGCGGCGCAGACAGCAAAACAGGTTGTAATGCAGCGCGTACGTGAGGCGGAGCGTGATGCAATGTTTGATGAGTACAAAGAGCGTGAGCATGAGGTGGTAAGTGCTGTTGTGCAACGCGTTGAGGGTCGTACGGTTTTTGTGGACCTTGGAAAATCTACGGGTGTACTATTTCCATCAGAGCAGATGCGCGGGGAACACTATACAATCGGCATGCGATTGAAAGTCTATGTTTTGGAGGTATCACAGGATCCGAAGGGCCCCGGAATCACAGTGTCGCGCGCACATCCGGACTTGGTACGTCGCCTCTTTGAATTGGAAGTACCGGAGATTTTTGCCGGTACCGTAGAAATTAAGGCGATTGCACGTGAAGCTGGCAGTCGTACGAAAATAGCTGTTTATACGGAAGAAGACGGTGTTGATCCGATTGGTTCCTGTGTTGGACAGCGCGGTACGCGCGTTCAGACGATCATTGACGAACTCGGTGGTGAAAAAATGGATATTATTGAGTGGGATGATGACGTGGCACGTTTTATCACTGCCGCACTTTCGCCAGCAAAAGTTATTAGCGTGACACTGGATGAGAATAAGAAGGAGGCGATTGCAATTGTTCCGGATGATCAATTGTCATTGGCAATCGGAAAGCGTGGACAGAATGTGCGCTTGGCGGTAAAATTAACGGGTTGGGATATTGATGTCGTCGGTGCGAATGCTGATAAAGAAAATAGTACTGATGAGCAAGCGGATCATATAGATAAAGATGTTGATGCAGCAGCTTCTTCTAGTGATGTAATATCGGAGAAAGAGGAGGATCAGGAGGAGATTGCGTAATATAAGTAAGTAATATAACAGGGAAATTTATGAACATGTGGCATGATATCTCTTATGGAGAGAAATCACCAGAGGTGGTTAACGTAATTATTGAGATTCCGCGCGGATCAAAAAACAAGTATGAGATTGATAAGGAGACAGGCTTGATTAAACTGGATCGTGCGATGCGCACAGCACAAGATTATCCATTTGACTATGGTTTCATGCCGCGGACACTTTGGGATGACGGTGATGCATTGGATGTAGCTGTTCTAACAACTTATCCACTTGCATCTGGTATTATGGTGCCAGCGCGCGTTGTCGGCGTGATGCGTATGATTGACTCCGGTGAGTGTGATGACAAGATTATCGCTGTACCGAATGATGATCCGCGCTGGGATAATGTTATTGATCTTGATGATGTCAATCCGCACACGCTCAAGGAGATGCGTCACTTCTTTGAAACGTATAAAACGATTGACGATAAAGTTGTAGAAATTACGGGATTTGAAGGGCGCGATGCGGCGTATGATGCTGTGCGTAAGGGTATTCGTCTTTACGAAGAGAAGTATGCACAATAATTGCTAAGAAAAAGATCATGATAAATGTTACAGTTACTGATAAGGAGAAGTCGCAAAAGGAATTAACAATCACTGTGCCGACACAGGAGTGGGCTACGGAAATAGATGCTGCTGTTGCACATTTTGGTGCACAAATCAAGGTGGATGGTTTTCGTAAGGGGAAAGTGCCGAAAGATGTTGTGATTCGCGAGGTTGGTAAGGAGGCACTTGTTGCTGAGGCGGCAGAGCGTGCAATCAAGAAAGCTTATGCGCAAGCGGTAAAGCAAGAGAAGGTCAAGGCAATCGCACAACCGACGATAAAAGTGACAAAACTTGCCGAGGGCAATGATTTGATCTTTACTGCAACAGTTGCTGTGTTGCCGGAGATCACGCTCGCAAAGGCATATAAGAAGGCAATCGCAAAAATCAATGTGCAAAATAAAAAGGCAATAGCTGAGAATGTTGTTGATGATACTGCAGTTGATGCGGAGTTACAGAAGTTGGCGCAGCAACGTGCGGAGAATGTCCTTGCTGACCGTCCGGCGAAAAAGGATGACGTTGCGATTATTGACTTTACCGTAATGGTTGACGGTAAAGAAATTGATGGTGGTAAAGGAACGGATCACCCGCTTGTGTTGGGTAGCAATTCGTTTATTCCCGGTTTTGAAGATGCAATTGTTGGTATGGTTGCCGGTGAAGAAAAAACGGTAACATTGCCGTCTCCCAAAAAAATATCATGCAAAAGAGCTGGCGGGCAAGGATGCGCAGTTTACTATTGCACTTAAACGTGTGGAGGAGCGTATTGTGCCAACACTTGATGACGCATTTGCGCAGAGCGTATCACCACAAGCAAAGACGGTGGCGGACCTTAGAACACAGATGCGTGATTCTATGGAAACGGAGAAGAAGAATGACTTACGCCAATCCGGGCGTGAGGCACTTGCTGAGGAGCTTGCGAAACATGTTGAAGGAGAGTTGCCGGATCAGCTGATTGATAATGAAATCGCACGAATGGAGGAGCAGTTCGGGCAACAGTTGGCGCAGAGTGGTACAAATATTGATGAGATGCTTAAGCGTCTTGGTAAGACAAAAGAAGAGCTCTTGAAAGATTGGCGTCCGCAAGCTGAGAAACGTGCTAAAATCGGTCTTGCACTGGATTATATTGCACAAGAAGAGCACGTAGAACCGGATAAGAAAAAAGTGGAAGCGGAGATGCAGCGGATGATTCAGATGTATGGTGGCGAGGAGAAGGCGAAGAAGAATGTTGACCTTGCACATCTCTATGATTATACGAAGGCAATGTTGCAACAAGAAGCCGTTTTTGATTATCTGGAAGGTATTGATAAATAGAATTGGTTACTATGTTGATCCCAACAGTTATTGATAAGACACCGCAAGGCGAGCGTGTTTACGACATTTATTCACGCCTTTTGAAAGATCGTATTATCTTTCTCGGTGCAAGTATTGATGACACAGTTGCTAATGCAGTGATTGCACAGCTACTCTTTCTTGATGCGCAGAGTTCAACGGAAGATATCACGCTCTATATTAACTCGCCGGGTGGTGTTGTAACAAGTGCTTTTGCAATGTATGACACAATGCAGTATATTGGTGCCGACGTACGTACAGTGTGTATTGGTCAGGCAGCATCTGCTGGCGCTGTGCTTTTGGCGGCAGGCGCGAAAGGGAAGCGTATGGCACTGCCAAATAGTGAGGTGATGATTCATCAAGTGCTTGGTGGTGCGCAAGGTCAGGCGTCAGATATTAACATTCATGCACAACATATCTTGCGCACCAAGAAGCGTCTCAATGAGATACTTGCGAAACATACCGGTAAAAGTGTGACGCAGGTGGAAAAGGATACGGATCGTGATTATTTTATGTCTGCACAAGAAGCAAAGCGCTATGGCATCATTGATAAAATCATCCGATAAATCAGTATGGAAACGGTGCTGTTGCACCGTTTTTGCTATAATGGTGGTATACTGAAAAGAGTACACTTTTTTATAAAATAATAAGTTTATGGCACTGGGTGACCTTAAAAAAAAATTGTATCAAAATGTGCGACATAAGCGTGAACATGAAAAAACTGCGTATGATCCGCACATTGCGCATTCACAGAATAATACGCTAGGTGAGGAGTCGCCGTGGCAAGTGCAAGAGCGCACAACCGTATTGGATCGTACATGGCGATCACCGCTACTCAAAATCGCTACTACACTTGCCGTTATTGTATTGCTCATTTTTAGTGTGTGGACATTTATTACCGTACGTAACAACCTTTTTGATGCGCAGCGTGTTACGCTATCGATAGATGGTCCAACGACAGTTGCCAGCGGTATGCGTGCGACTTATACGATTAAGATTGTCAATAAGAATAGTGTACGATTGGATGATGTTGTACTTGCACTTGAGTATACGCCAGCATTTAAGATTGATCGTGATCGTGATTTGCATGATGATGGACCGAATGAGAGTTCGTTGAGCATTGGTACGCTCAAACCAAGAGAAAAACGTGTTATTACAATAAGTGGTCATTTTGAAGACGTTACACCTGGCGAAATGTATATTAAACCGCAACTTTCCTTTATTCCATCGACAGTAAAGAAACGCGTATCACGTGTGGAGCGCCTTGGTTTAGTATATGATCGTAATGCATTACAGTTGACAATCAGTGCGCAGAGAACTATGCCAAGCGGTACAATTATTGAGTATGTTGTGCATTATGAAAATGATAGTAATCAGCGTTATGATGGTGTCACATTGACAGCACAATTCCCGCAAGGTTTTGTTTTGCGTAACGCGGACCCGAAAGCAACAGAGGGTGATGCCGTGTGGATGCTCGGCACACTCGCGCCACATACGGAAGGCGATGTTGTTATTCGTGGTGCATTGAATGGTCTTGTGGATGATGTGAAGACGGCGGTCTTTAATATAGAAAAGCATAATGGTGCGGAGCATGTAATTTTGGCGCGCGAGGAGTGGACGACACAAATTGTATCAGCGCCGTTGGTAATTGAACAATATGTTAATGGCAGAAAGTCTACCGTTGCGCATGTTGGCGAGATATTGACCTATTCATTAAAGTATAAGAATACCAGCGATCTTGGCATGCGTGATGTTGTGGTGCGTCTGCGTTTTGATGATGGTATTTTAGATTATAAAAATTTGACGCTATCATCATCTGGTGGATCATTGGACGCGGCAACGCACTCTGTTGTGTGGCGTGCATCAGATATACCATCGCTGGCATTGCTTTCACCGGGACAGGAAGGGACCATTACGCTAACTGTTCCGGTGCGTCGAACTATTCCCGTACATGATGATTATGATCGCAATATTACGGTTTCAACGACTGCGGAAATTGACAGTCCCGATGTACCGACGCCGATTGGTGAAAATAAGACAATTTTCAGTAATACAAAGGTTATTAAATTGGCATCGCCAGTGCGTTTTACCGTAGAGGGATTCTATGATGACTTTATACTCAAAAACAGTGGTCCTGTACCGCCATTACTCAATCAAAAGACGACATTTACAATCCGTTGGACACTTTCAAATGCAACGAATGCTCTTACAGATGCGAAAGTGGAGGCATTTTTACCGACAGCAGCATCTTGGGAGGGATCGACATTTCCGGAGACGGAAAGTATTCAATTCAGTCCGCGAACACATAAGATCGTTTGGAATATCGGTGATGTAAAAAATGGTGTCGGCATCTTTCGTAAGAAGCGTGAAGTGCGTTTCCAAATTGGCATTACGCCGACAAGTAATCAGGTTGGAAGGTTTGTAGACCTTTTGGGAAAATCAGTCTTTACCGCGCACGATACATTTACCAATACGCCGATAAGAATTGTTGCGCAGAAGAAAACAACAGCGCTGTCGGAAGACCCAAGTGTTAGTTCTGGTGTAGTGCGACAGTAATGTATGTGCAACATAAGACAATTACAACATCACATGGCATGATAACTACGCCATTTTTTATGCCGGACGCAACACGTGCCAGCGTGCGCGGTGTTGCACGAGAGGATATACAGTCTGCCGGTATTACTGAAATGGTCGTTAATACATACCATCTTATGTTGCGACCCGGTGTAGCGACAATACGTGCAGTCGGTGGTATACATGCATTAATGGGATGGAATCGTCCACTGTTATCAGATAGTGGTGGTTACCAAGTATATTCATTGATTCATAAAAATACGCACTTTGGTAAAATTATTGAAGATGGTGCGCATTTTCGTAGTGTTGTAGATGGGTCGTGGCATTTATTGACGCCAGAGAAATCTATTGCTATTCAGGCAGACCTTGGCGTTGACATGATGGTTGTTTTAGATGATGTGCGACCAAATGATGCATCAAAGCGGGATATTGCTGGTGCTGTAGAGCGGACAATTCGTTGGGCGGCACGTTGTCGTGTAGCATATGCACGGGAGGCACAACGGCGTAAGTGGACTGATACGAAACGACCGAAACTTTTTGCGGTTATGCAAGGTGGTATGCATGCTGATTTGCGACAGCAATGTGCTGAAGGACTTGCACGTGTTGCGCAAGAAGTTGATGATGGTTTCGGCAATGTGTGCTGGGATGGGATCGGTTTTGGCGGGCGTCATATTGATTCTGATGGTGTGTTGATGGAGGATATGCTTACGCAGACTGTTGCGCTTATTCCCGATACATCACTTGCTTTTGCACTCGGCATCGGAACACCGGAGGATATTGTACGGTGTGTGCGAATGGGGTGGGATATGTTTGATTGTGTCATTCCGACGCGAGAAGGGCGACATGGACGCATCTTTGTGTGGGACGATGATGCACGGGAGAAAATCGTACATTTTTTACAAACAGGGGATTACAAACCATTTTATCGGCAGTACAATTTGCGCAATGGTCACCATAGAACAGCGATGAATATTCTAACAATTCCGCAACATAACGGAGATTCTGCGTCTTATACGCATGCGTACATCCATCATCTTTTGCGCATTGGTGACCCACTTGGTGCGCAAATTTTATCGCGATATAATCTTGCGTTTTATGCGGAACTTATGCATATGTTGCGTACGTTGTAAGAAGCAATAACTGGGGATTGTAACGTGCATATGATTATTGTGATAAATGTAGTGATATAGTTGCATATAAATTTTTCTAGGCAATGGTGTATTTTTGATGTACAATAAAGATATTGATTATCGTATTTGTACGATATATCCTTTGTGTAGCACATAATACACATCATAGATAGTAGTGATGTATACGTTTCCCGCGAATGGGTTTGCTACAGAGTGTTAACTTGTTTGAGAACGCAATGCATGTAAGACATTGCGACTTTTTAGAATAGAAGATTTATGGCAATAACAAAGAGTGCACGTCGTACAGCATCAAAAAAGGCGACGGTAAAAAAAAGCGTACGTAAAACTGCAGTGCAGGTGTCGGATGACAAGGCACGCAAGACAGCACGTACTGTTTCGGCGAAGAAGGGTGGCACGAAGAATATATCACTGAAAAAAAAGTCATCAACAAAGAAAGCTGCCACTATTGCGACACAAACGAAAAAACGTGCTACATCAAAGAAGGCGCGAGAAAGTGAGAAGGCGGCAGCGGTAATTGATGAATTGATGCGACGTGGCAAGCAACGTGGTTTCGTAACGGAAGATGAAATCATTCATATTATGCCAGATGTTGAGAAGCATTTGGAGCATCTGGATGATCTCTATATGCGTTTTGATGAACTTGGTATCAGAATTGTTAATTCTGATGATATTTTGCATGTGGATAACCAGGATGTTGAAGAGAAGCGCGGTAAAGATAATTTGGCAAAACGGAAGAAGTCGGAAACAAACATGTTGGGCGCTGTCGTAGAACAAGAAGAAGGTGATACGAAAGATCTTGTGCAAATGTATTTGCGTGAAATTGGACGTGTGCCACTGATTAATGCCAAAGAAGAAGTTGAGTTGGCAAAGCGTATTGAAAAAGGTGATCAGACTGCACGTCAGAAATTAACAGAGGCGAACTTGCGACTTGTGGTGAGCATTGCAAAGAAATATGTTGGACGCTCCCCAAATCTTTCATTATTGGATCTCGTGCAGGAGGGGAACATTGGTTTATTTCGTGCTGTGGAGAAGTTTGATTATCGGAAAGGTTTTAAGTTTTCTACCTATGCGACGTGGTGGATTCGACAGGCGATTACGCGTGCACTGGCAGATCAATCTCGTACGATTCGTATTCCGGTGCACATGGTTGAAACAATTAATAAATATATGCAGATTGTGCGACGCCTAGTGCAGGAATTGGGGCGTGAGCCACTACCGGAGGAAGTGGCGCAGGAGATGAATTTTCCCGTTGAAAAGATTCGCCACATTCAGAAGATCTCACAAGACACGGTTTCTTTGGAGACGTCTGTTGGTGAAAATGATGACGATAGTGTTCTTGGAGATTTTATCGAAGATACGGAAACGGTAATGCCACATCAGAGTGCATCGTATACACTGTTACAGGAGCACGTTGCGGAAGTATTGGTGGATCTTGCGCCACGTGAGCGTAAAATCTTAGAGATTCGTTTCGGACTTGTGGACGGTGTAACGCATACATTGGAAGAAGTTGGCAAGATGTTCGGCGTAACGCGTGAGCGTATTCGTCAGATTGAAGCGAAGGCACTGGAGCGCATTCGCAATCATGATGTACTCGATAAACTTAAGGATTACTAAAGCAGGTATATAATTTAGTGGTATACTGAAGATATGGCACGGATTATCGCAATGGTTAATCAGAAGGGTGGTGTTGGAAAGACAACGTCAACCGTTAATATCGCAACGTATTTGGCTGCGGCGGGAAAGTTTGTTTTACTTGTGGATTTAGATCCGCAAGGCAATGCATCATCCGGACTTGGTTTTGATCCGCGCGTGCAAGAGGAGACACTTTATGATGCGATGATTGGTGGGTATTCGCCGGCAACATATATCAAGCAGACACAACAAGACGGTTTAAGTATCTTGCCGGCGACGCCGGCGCTTGCAGGTGCGAATATTGATTTAGTACACATGGAACAACGGGAATATCGTTTGCGTGATGTTCTTACGCAGGTGCGTACACAGTTTGATTACATTCTTATTGATTCACCGCCAAGTCTTGGACTATTGACCGTTAATGGACTTGTTGCATCAGATAGCATTATTATTCCCGTACAAGCGGAGTATTATGCATTGGAAGGATTGAGTCAACTTTTGGAGACAATTGAATTGGTACGTGAAAATCTTCACCCGGAACTATCAGTGATGGGTGCGCTCATCACAATGTATGATCGACGTAATCGTCTTGCACGACAAGTAGTGCGTGAGATGCGTGCACATTTTCCGGGCTATGTTTTTGAGAATGTTGTTCCGCGTAGTGTGCGTCTCGCGGAGGCGCCGGGTTTTGGCAAGTCCATTATGGCATTTGATGCATTCTCAAAAGGCGCCCGTGCATATAAGGCAGTTGCGAAGGAGGTTATGACACGTAGTAATTTCTAAGTAAGAGTATACGAGCATGTCACAGGAATTTGGTTTGGGACGAGGGCTTTCATCGCTCATTCCACAAAAGACGACAAGTGTCAAGAAAACGCGTGTAGCGACGCAAGCGTCTGCAGTAGCTGATCGTTCACAGAAAAAGGACGGAGCAAAAGTGTCTGCGTCTGATAGTGGTGTACAAATTGTTGCCATTGCACAGATTCAACCAAACCCGCATCAGCCACGACGGCGATTTGATGCTACGGCACTTAAGGAGTTGGCAGCATCGATTACGGAGCATGGAATTTTGCAGCCACCGGTTGTTAGTCGTACAGATAGTGGTTATGAATTAATTGCCGGTGAGCGTCGGTTACGTGCCGCACAACTTGCCGGATTGACAGAAATGCCGGTAATTGTACGTACGGCATCAGAGCGGCAGAAGATGGAATTGGCGTTAATTGAAAATATCCAACGCCACGACTTGGACGTTGTAGAAGAAGCAAAAGCATATCGTCAATTAGCACAAACATATGGGCTGTCACAGGATGATGTTGCACAACGCGTTGGCAAAAGCCGGAGCGTTATTGCCAACCGCTTGCGCCTCTTAACATTACCGGTTACAATTCTCAAAGCGTTACGTGATGGCGTTATCAGTGAAGGACATGCGAAAGTGCTTCTTTCTGTAGAAGGTACGCAAGCACAGCAAGCACTTTTTGAAGTTATTGTACGTGAACACTTGACAGTGCGTCAGACTGCATTGCGTGTCAAAAAAATGGGTGATGCCGCGATGGTGCACGCACCCAGTATAAAGGCGACGTCGGTGCCTGCGATTACATCAGCACAAAAGAAACTTGCTGATATGTTGGGGACGCGTGTAAATATTCTTCCACGTGGACGTGGTGGAAAAATTGTGATTGATTATTTTGCGCCGGAAGATCTTCGTACGATTGTGCAGAAGGTGGAAGCATCGTCGGTGAATGACGTCAAAAAGATGTAATGTGTAAAAAATAAGTACTATGAAAAAATTTACAATATCGGCATTTTTCAAACATGCGTGGGATAGTTACAAGAAGAATCCATGGTTCTTTTTAGCGATTACTGCAGTTATTTTCAGTGCGCAAATTTTTGCCAACATGTTAGAGCAAGCGGTGGGAGATCAGGTTATCGCGCCACTAGCATCATTCATCGGTGCGGTAGTTACATCAATTGTTAGTATAGGCGTAGTGCGTGCGCTTTTGCGTTTTGTTGACGGGAAAAGTGTTGGTGCAGATGGTGTGATACCACCGGTTCAGCAAGTGTTGTGGTATATCGTTTTTCAGATTATTATTATCATAATTACTATTATGACAACATTCATGATCGTTGTGGTTGCGACTATGGTGATTGTGGGAATGCAGTTGTCAACAATGGAGGCTATGATGGATGCTTTGCAAGCACAAGAATGGTACAGTTTTTGGACAATGATCGTACCGCATATTAGTATTCTCTTTGGCGCTCTTGTGATAGCGTTTTGTGTTATCACTTACATTAATATACGTTTTTTCTTCACGACATATGTTATTGTAGATAAAAACGTCAATACATTTAAAGCAATGCGTGCTAGCAGTGTTTTGACAAAGGGTTATAAATTGCGCATCTTTGTACTGACTTGCATGCTGGCATTGATAAACATTTTAGGTGCACTGTTTTTCATGGTCGGATTGCTTATTACAATTCCTGTATCAATGATGGTGATAACGTATGCATATCGTCAGCGTCATGATGCAATCGCACAATATTTTATACATAAGCCACATAGTGATGTGTCATCGGTAATACATACAGAAAAATCTGATGCACAAGAGGAACTTGAAAAATCAGAGAGCGTATCGTCGCAATCGATGACTGATAAGGAAAAAGTGCAAAAATCATCTGATGATGAAGCGTAGTATCAGTATGCAAATTAAGAGCGCAGAATTTGTTCGTGGTATTACTGGTTCTACACCGTTTCTTCAAAGCAACCAATATCCACAGATTGCTTTTGTAGGACGTTCTAATGTTGGTAAATCCAGTGTCATTAATAGTCTCGTACAGCGTAATGGGCTTGTTAAAACCAGCAGTACACCAGGTAGGACATTGCAGATCAATTATTTTCTCATTAATGATGCATTGTACTTTGTAGATTTGCCAGGTTATGGTTACGCCAAGAGATCACAGAAAGCACGTGAAAAAATGCGACGGATGATTTTATGGTACATTACGACGCCGGTAGAGGTGCATCTTGATGCGCTGGTTCTTATCATTGATGCGAAGGCGGGATTGCGTGATTTTGATCGTGAAATGTTAAGGATTGCGCATGAACAAAAACATCATGTTATTATTGTTATGAATAAAGTGGATAAACTTAATCAGAGAGACATTGCTGCGCGCGAGCGTGAACTTGCGACAGATGTGCAATTGCAAGACTTGCACCACGATATTCTTTTTTACAGTGCCAAAACCGGTCGTGGTCGCATTAGCCTTTTGCGTGCTATTACAGCATGTATTGTACAGTAGGTGGTATAGAGTAGTATTTTTTTGAATTGAGAGATTGCGGTATAGTGTTTTTACTACGCGGTGGTTGTATAATTGATGTGTTTGCATTGTTTTTGTTAACTTTTTGTCATAAGATAAAGATATAAAATAACAAATGAACATTTAATGGCACGTGTCAATCCACAAACAGCTCTCAAGGCGATGATCTTGGCGTCTAATGCACAGCGTGCAGCACGTTTGAAAATACAACAACAAAAAGCAAAGCGTGTAAGGTATGTCCAGCGTTTGCGCAGAGATCGTGAGGTATATGAGAATTATAAGCGACGATATGCAGTAGTGCGCAGTCCTGTAAAAATTACACAAAAACGTGATCTATTGTTTTTGATAATGTTTGTTTTGGCGTTATTTAAGGACGGTATGGATTTTGTAGTTATTTTTTTACCATTTATCACGCCAATTTTGACGTTTCTTATTTCTTTGAGCATCTTCATTATCGTACTGGTACATGGATCGTTATCGCAATACAAACAGGCAAGCAGGTTTGTGACACGAGTTATGCTTATTGCAATTGTGTCTTTGGTGGAGGCAATTGGTTTTGGTATTAATTTTTTCCCACTAGAAACGGCAGTAGTGATTGTTTTGTATTGGCATATTCGTCATGAGCGTAGAAGAATACGCAAAGAACAAGAAATTGCTATTGCAACGCAGATGCAGCAACTTGCTACAGAGAGGGGTGGCACGAGATGATAGCGTGATAACACAGGGCATTTGAACACCATTTTCACAGCAATGGTGTTGCTATGAAAATTATAGTATAATTTGGAAATGGTTAGCACTCTCATTATGAGATTGCCAATTTTGTATTTTTTCGGTACACTGTAAATGAGGAAAGCTGAATAGTGATTAGATTTTTAGTGGTTAAGACATATGGCAAAGGATTTTTATGAAATTCTGGGTGTTGCGCGTGATGCATCAGAGAGTGAGATTAAGAAAGCATATCGAAAATTAGCGCATCAGTATCACCCTGATAAGGGCAGTGGTAATGAAGAAAAGTTTAAAGAGGTTAGTGAAGCGTATAGTGTGTTGTCCAATAAGGAGAAGCGTGCACAGTATGATCGTTTTGGCACCACAGGTTCCGGCATGGGCGGTTTTGGTGGGGCACAAGGTTCCGGCATGGGCGGTTTTGATTTTAGTCAGTTTGGCGGCGGTAATGGCGTACATTTTGAATTTGGCGGCGGCGGTGATTTTGGCGACCTTGGCGACCTTTTTGGAAGCATGTTTGGTGGTGGTGGCGCACAACGTTCACAGCGCGGGCGTGATGTGCAAGTAGAAGTGACGATTGATTTTGCGCAAATGGTAACGGGTGTAAAGAAGGATATTACCATTAAACGTAATGGAACGTGTAAGACGTGCAATGGTACCGGTGGCGCACCGGGAGCTAAAAAAGAGACGTGTGCGACTTGTAATGGTAAGGGACATGTGCAGCGGACAATCCAGAGCATGTTGGGTCCAATTGCACAGAATGTTGTTTGTGCCACATGCCATGGGCGTGGCGTAACATTTTCTAAACAATGCTCGGACTGTAAAGGACAGGGATATGTCTATGATGAATCAACGGTAACTGTAGATATTCCTGCCGGCATTAATGATGGACAAACGATTGCACTGACCGGACAAGGTAATGCCGGTGCATACGGTGCACCGAGTGGTGATTTGCTCGTTACGGTACATGTACAACCGGATACGCGTTATCGGCGTAAAGAAGATGATATTCTTTCAGATGAAGTAATCACATTCACGCAAGCAACGTTGGGCGATAAAATTGTTGTAGAAACAGTGGATGGGCCGGTAAAGATGAAAATTCCGGCTGGAACAGCGTCCGGTGAGGTGTTTCGTATTCGCGGTAAAGGTGTACCGCATTTACGTGGCTTTGGGCGTGGCGATCATCTTGTCACCGTAACGATTGCTGTACCGCAAAAGATAACACGTGCGCAAAAGAAACTTTTGTTACAACTAAAAGAAGAAGGATTGTAGTATGTGTCGTGGTGCTACGATGATCTAATAAAAGAGCGGGAGAGCAGTCGTATATTTGCACA